>PDQY01000131.1 GCA_002746795.1 Chloroflexota bacterium
TTGTGGTATGCGCTTTAGCGCGTAAAAACAGCGCGAGGGTATCTGATTGCTTTTGTTCATCTCGAAAAGGCTGGCAACGCCATGCCACAACTTATTTAAGCGTCAGCCTTAAGGGAAAAAAGGTAGACCTCGCTGTGAGACGACGAAATCCAGAACGATGGCGCGGCATTGAAGCCAGGCTTGGACGAGAATCCGCTATCTGGTTGGCCACTGTCCGCAGCGACGGTCGGCCTCACCTCGTTCCCCTCTGGTTTATCTGGCTCGATGGCCGTATCTTTGTTGCCACCAGTTCTTACTCCCAAAAATTCGTCAATTTATATCATAATCAAAATGTTTCCCTCGCCCTGCCAGACACAGAGTGCGCCATTATTATCGAAGGGGAAGCCCACGTAGCCGCCCATCAAGCGGTAGACACCCTAGCCAATTACTTTTATGATAAATATGAATGGGATTTCCGCTACGACGATAGTGATGAATTTCGTTTACTGGAAATTACTCCCCACAAAATTCTAGTCTGGGGAGATGGTTACGACAATGAGGGTTCACGGGTTCTCTAAATCAATGGAAGCGATTCTTACGAGAATCCAATCTTATCAGGTTATAGTTCTACTTTTGAATGCCAAAATAGGCAGCTAAATTAAAAAGTTAACTGTTTGAACCGAACTCAATGCTGTAAAATCATGAAGATGTATAATGATTGTGTAGGTTACACAAGCGCCAAACAGTCAACACCACGAGGAAAATATTATGCGATTTGATCGATTTACAGAACGGGCACAGGACGCCGCCGCTCGTGCTTATGAAATCGTGCAGAGGTATGGCCATACTCAGGTCGATACTGAACACTTATTCCTGGCTCTGCTCGAACAACAAGATGGGGCTGTCCCCCAAATTTTAGAACAACTCAATGTGAGTGCGGCAGACATCACAGAGCGGTTAGACCAAGAACTGCGATCCACACCCAAAGTGGCGGTTTATGGTGGCGGTGTTGGCCAGGTGTTTTACACGCCCCGTATCCGCACTGTGTTAGAACTGGCTCAAGGTGAAGCCAACCGCCTGAAAGACGAGTTCATTTCTACTGAACACATCTTTCTCGCCATTTTAAGTGAACGCAGCACGCCCACCGCCCGTCTCTTGCAAGAATTTGGCATCAATCGGGATCGCGTTTTAGACGGCATCAACAACTTGCGTGGCGGCAAACGTGTCACAGACCGTCAGGCAGAAACGCGCTACAAGACCCTGGAAAAATACAGTCGTGATTTAACACAGCTTGCCCAAAACGGCCGTTTAGATCCGGTCATTGGTCGCAGTGATGAGATTTTACGAGTGATCCAGGTTCTCACCCGCCGCACCAAAAACAACCCAGTTCTCATTGGTGAGGCTGGCGTTGGTAAAACCGCCATCGTGGAAGGACTGGCACAAAACATCATCGACAATGATGTCCCCGAAAACTTGCTGAACAAAAAAGTGCTTTCCCTCGACCTCGGTGCCATGATTGCAGGCAGCCGCTTCCGTGGTGAATTTGAAGAACGTCTCAAAGCCGCCATGGAAGAAATCGAAAAAGCGCAAGGGGAAATCATCCTCTTCATCGACGAGTTACACACCGTGGTGGGGGCCGGTTCCGCCCAAGGCGCCATGGATGCCAGCAATATGCTCAAACCTGCGCTTGCACGCGGCGAACTGCAATGTGTTGGCGCCACCACATTGGATGAATACCGGCAATACATCGAAAAAGACAGTGCCCTAGAACGTCGTTTTGCCCCTGTTTTTGTGGATCAGCCTTCTGTTGAAGAAACCATCAAGATGCTCTACGGTTTACGTGAGCGCTACGAAGGTCATCATAAAGTCACCTATTCCGATGATGCCCTGATTGCTGCTGCCAAACTGTCTGATCGCTACGTGACAGATCGTTCTTTGCCTGACAAAGCCATCGACTTAATGGACGAAGCTGCAGCCAAACTGCGCGTGGCACTACACACCTTACCCACGGAACTCAAGCAGAAAAAGAAAGCCCTCGACAAGCTCAAACTAGAAGAAGAAGAGGCTCACACCGTACGTGATTATGAACGGGCAGCCACCAGCCGTTCCGAGCGTATGCGCGTCGAATCCGAGTTTGAAGAAGCACGTCTCAAATGGCAAACGGAACAAAAACTTGATGAAGTTGTTGATCAACATGACATTGCCGAAGTCGTTGGCGCCTGGACAGGAATCCCCGTTACCCAAATGCTGGAAACGGAAGCAGAGCGCCTGTTGCAAATGGAAGATCGTCTTCATGAACGGATCATCGGCCAAAACAAGGCGATTGATGCCTTGTCCGACGCCATCCGCCGCAGTCGTTCTGGTTTGAGTGACCCAAGACGGCCGTTAGGCTCATTTATCTTCCTCGGCAGTTCCGGTGTCGGTAAAACCGAGTTAGCCAAGGCATTGGCTGAGTTCCTCTTTGATGATGAAGATGCCCTGGTGCGCATCGACATGAGCGAATACCGTGAACAACATACGGTCAGCCGTCTCTTTGGAGCGCCTCCGGGCTACATCGGCTACGAACAAGGAGGGCAGCTTACAGAGCAAGTGCGCCGCCGCCCCTACTCCGTGGTGCTTTTCGATGAGATTGAGAAAGCGCACTCAGATGTGTGGAACACACTCTTGCAGCTTTTAGATGACGGCCGTTTAACCGATGGTCAGGGTCGCATTGTCAACTTCCGCAACTGCGTCATCGTCATGACCAGTAACGTAGGCACCTCATTTGTGCAAAAAGCGGGGGCGCTCGGTTTCGCCGGAGTGCGTGATGCCGACGAAAAAGCAAACCACAAACGCATCGAAGAAGCCCTCAAAGACACCTTCCGCCCCGAGTTCATCAACCGCATTGATGAAATCATCATCTTTGAGCAGCTTTCCAAAGAAGACATGGTAGATATCGTGAAGCTGCAAATCAAAGAAGTGCAAGAACGCCTGGTAGAGCATGGCAATCTCACCATCTTGCTCACCGAAGAAGCACAACTGTGGCTGGCCGAACAAGGCTACGACAAAGACTTCGGCGCACGCCCCATGCGTCGCGCCATCCAACGCTTTGTGGAAAGTCCGCTTTCGGTGCAGCTGCTCAAAGGCGACATCAAATCTGGCGACCACATCCAAATCGACGTGGCCGACGATAAACTGACATTCGCCCAAATCGAGGTTGTAGAGCCGCCCAAAAAGAAAGAGGCTGAACCCGCTGCCTAACCCGCAAAAGCTGACAAGGTTAGCTGCACACGGGGCACTTTCGCTACGTGAAAGGCGCATTCATAAACCAGTGATGGCGTTGATGAATGCGAGCTAAGGAACGGAAATCAAATAATACGCTGAAGACGCGCTATTCCCCCAGAATGGCTAAGGCCACCGCATGCATACTCTGACCAGAATCTCGCGCTGTGCGTTGGATTTGGTGGTAGGCCTCCTCTTCTGTCATGCCGTTTTCCATGAGCTTGCCCTTGGCTCGCTCCACCGTTTTGCGCATTTCCAACGTTTTGTAGAGCTGCACTGCTCGTTTAGCCAACACCTGCTGCTCCGCAAACCGTTTGTACGCCACCTGGATAGCTGCTGACAACTCGGCTGGTGCCACTGGTTTGATCAAGTAACCATGAATAGGCAGTTCTGACGCTTTTTCAATGAGTTCATCATCCCCAAAGGCCGTGAGCATGATGATAGGCATGGGCTGGGTGCGGGCGATGGTTTTGGCGGCTTGCAGACCATCGGTATAGGGCATTTTGATGTCCAGGATAGCCAAGTCAAACTCTTGGCGGCGGGTCATTTGCAAAGCTTCACGGCCGTTTACCGCAGCCATTACCTCATGCCCCAACCCCGCCAACATCGATTTTAAGCCCATACGAATAATGGACTCGTCATCAGCAATCAAAATTTTCATCTTTCCGCCCTTTTTTCCTCCAAGAGTGAACTCGACAGGAGCAATCTGGCCTGGCGCCAGCCCGCCAAGCTATGATGTCATGTCCTGTTCAATCTCTCGCGGAATACGGATACTGACTTCAGCACCCCCATCTTCTGGTCGATTAAATTTCATCTGGCCATGCAAATCTTCGGCGACCAACATGGTTGACAATTCTAAACCAAGTCCCTGCTGTAAATCTGCTGGAAAACCAACGCCATCATCTTTGACTAAAACAATAATTTCATCTGGTGACGTGCCTAACGAAATTTCAATATACCCTTGTGTGCGGCCGACAAAGGCATGTTTCAATGCATTTTGTGCCAATTCGTTCACCACAAGTGCCAAAGCTGTGGCGGCTTTGCTCGGTAAATTCAACGCCTCACCAAAGACTTCGATGCAAATGTCTTGCTGCGGAGACACCATGCTGGTGACTGTGGTTTGCATGATGCGGGTTAAAACATCTTTGACATCAACCAGTTTGAAGCCTTCTTGGGACAAGGTTTCATGCACCGAAGCGATGGAACGGATACGGTTGATATTGGTCTCTAACACTTGCCTGGTATCTACTCTTTGAGCTTCTGGGATTTGCAGTTGCATGAGCATGGCCACTGTTTGCAAATTGTTCTTGATGCGATGGTGCATTTCACGCACCACTGCCGCGTTTGTCACCAGCCGTGAGTTTTCGATGGCCAGTGCTGTCTGATTGGCCAGGGTAGCAAACAAGGTGATTTGTTCGTCACTGAATTGCACAACGTGATTGGTGTAGCAGCTAAGCACGCCAATCACATGTTGGCGCACGCTCAGAGGCACAGCCAGCAGGGACACCACCCCCTCATCCCTTGCCAGATCGTCACCCATGTAACGGCCGTCTTCACGCACATCTGCCACATAAGCCAACTGCCCTGTTTCTGCCACCTTCCCCACAACACCTTCCCCTAACTTGAGCGGCAGTCGATGTTGATAAGGGCTGGTGGTGCATTTCGCGGAGCGCATCTCTAAATGTTGTCCCGTTTCATCAAGTAAAAATAGAGAACACACATCCGCATCCATGGCTTTTGCAGCCATTTCTGTGACGACATTCAAAATATCATCAAGATATTGCGGGGAGGTGACGATTTCGCTGACCTGAGCCAGTGCTCGTAGTTCTTCAATTTGACGGCGTTGGGCATCATACAACGCCGCTTTTGCCAGGGCACCTGCGGCTAAATCGGCAACCAAAGCCAACACTTCGATTTCATCTTCCGAAAAAGATTGGGCAGCAATGGTTTGCACATTGAGTGCCCCAATAGCCTGCTCATCTACCACTAAAGGCACGGCTAACAAGGATTGATAAGGAGTCTCTTCTGCTTCAACTACCTGTTTAAAATGGGGATCATCCTGGGCATGCGCTGAGTAAATGGGCTGATTCTGTTTTACAGCAAACCCTGTCATGCCTTCACCCACTTTGAGGGTGGTTCGCCCCAAAGCGCGACGAGCCAACCCGGTTGAAGTTTGTAAACGCAGTATATCGCTGTCTGGATCAAGCAGATAGATTGTGCAGGAATCAACACGCATCACTTCGGTTGTTTTGCGGGCGATGAGGTCTAAAGTGGTGTCTAGATCCCAGGCAGCGCTAATGGTTCGGGCGATTTCGCGCAGCGCGGAGACTGCTTGGGGGCGCGTGGATGAAGGGGGTGATTGCTGTGTCATGATTCTTTGTGCGCACCCATAAATAAGTTATGGAATTGATGGATGTGCACTGACCATCCCTTGAAACTGACGATGCAATTCTGTGTTTTATTTCATCGTCACTCTTTGTCTTTTCTCCCATTCTAGGCAAAATTATCATCTTGACAATTAGCAATCTGCCCAGCAAAATGGGGGTATTAATCTCCTGGGGGTAACAAATGGCACAATTTACTGACAGCCGACTGGCCAATATGGCAGCCAATGCCATCTATGATGCCTTTGGCGTTTACCGTACTGAATTCAAAGCATACACGCGCTGTGCCAAACAGTTGTTTGAAGCGTGCGACTGGTTGGGTGCGCAAGAAAATGCCCGTGCCCGGCTCGATTTATATCGGCGGGTGGTGGATGATGTGGAAGCGGTCATCCGTGAAATTCTGGATGAGCGCATCAACAGCCGTCTGGTGTGGGCTAGCGCTAAAGCAGTTTATTCGGGGTTGATTGTCAACCGCAATGCGTGGGAGCAGGCGGAGACTTTTTTCAATTCGGTAACGCGGCGTATTTTTACGACGGTGGGAGTGGATGAGCAGATTGAGTTTGTGGCCACGGACTTTAATTCGCCGCCAACGCCATCGCCGCAGCCGGTGTACCGCACGTTTACGAGGAAGGCGTCCACGAAGGAGTTATTTGCTGAAATTCTAACTGCTTATGCGTTTGAGGTGCCGTATCAAAATCTGGCGCGTGATTGTAAACTCATTTCTGAGGCTGTGGCGGCACGGCTGCGAGAGATTGGGGCGCTGCGGTTTGTCAATCGAGTGGAAGTGGTACGCTCACTGTTTTTTAGAGGAAAGGGAACTTATTTGGTGGGGCGCATGTTTAGCGGTTCGCATATGATTCCGTTGGCGCTGGCGCTGTTCAATGGTGAGGAGGGCGTTTATGTAGATGCGGTGCTGCTGCACGAAACGGATGTGAGTATCCTGTTTAGTTTTACCCGCTCTTATTTTCATGTGGCGGTGGAACGGCCGTTTGACCTGGTGCGTTTTCTCAAATCCATTATCCCCCGCAAGCGGGACGCCGAATTGTACATTTCAATTGGCTATAACAAACATGGCAAGACAGAGCTGTACCGGGACATGCTGCATCATCTGGCGGCTTCGGCTGATAAGTTTGAAATTGCGCGTGGGGAAAAAGGGATGGTGATGACCGTATTTGCCATGCCTGCGTATGACGTGGTGTTTAAAATCATCAAAGACCGCTTTGCCTATCCCAAGAAAAATACGCGCCAGGGTGTCATGGACAAGTACCGGTTGGTTTTCCGGCATGACCGAGCAGGACGCTTGATTGATGCCCAGGAGTTTGAGTTTTTGCAGTTTAAACGGGAGCGCTTTGCCGAGGATTTGTTGGAGGAATTACTCAAGGTTGCCCCCAGTATGGTTCAAGTTGAAGAGGATTATGTGATCATTAAACATTGTTACGTGGAGCGGGAGATTATTCCGTTGAACCTTTACCTATCTGAAGCCACTAATGAAGCGGCTGAACATGCCACTATCGACTACGGCAATGCCATTAAGGATATGGCTTTCACCAATATCTTTCCTGGGGACATGCTCCTGAAAAATTTTGGGGTGTCGCGGCACGGACGAGTGATTTTCTATGATTACGATGAGTTATGTCTACTTGATACATGCCATTTTCGCAAAATTCCGCAGTCGTCGTATGACGAGGATGATTTCGCAGACGAACCTTGGTTCCTGGTGGCGGACAATGATTATTTCCCTGAGGAGTTCGAGCGGTTTATGGGGCTAAACGGCCGTTTACGAGCAATCTTCCACAAACATCACAGTGACCTTTTTGACTATCAATATTGGCAATCGATTCAAACCCGCCTGAGTGATGGTGAGGTCATTGATATTTTCCCCTACGCGCAAAATCGACGATTGATAAGGTAAACTAAGCAGCAACCCTACAATCCCCTAACTGCCACTCATGTTAACATCCAACAATAAACCAAGTTCAGCCGTGATTTTTTGTAGGCGGAGCCAATCATCATGGCGCACAATGACAGCAAGAGCCCCCAGGCTTTCGCCGAGCAAATCCCGAGTTTTAGGATTGGTGCGCAAGGTTTCCAGGATGCCCGCTTCTTTAACGCGCAGGATAACGGCCGTTTCCATGCGCCCTTCTACACCTCGTTCCTGCCACCGGGAAATACCCCGCTTCACACTAGCGGGTAACGGCCGATCACTGGCTTCGGCTAAAAAGCTCAACACCCGCTCTGGTTGGATACCCTGCTGCTGCGCCTGCGCCAGCGAACGAGGCGTCAGTCGGTATGCGTAAAGTTGCCCTGGTTCAACAGGCTGCATTTCGCCCACACGCGCCGCCCGGAACCGCTGATACCGGTTAGCGTTGTGGGGCACCAGGATGGTGCCATCTGCCTGCACCACCAGAGGCACCGAGATTTCATTAGACGCAGCAGGAATGTCTTTTAGCCAATTGAGGGCACGGTCTGTCAACCGGAAAACGCGGGCTTTGGTCACTGTGGTACCCATTTCAACCATCCCCAGCCAAAACAGGGCGCCTTGCACCAAAAAGCGCAGCAAGCGCCCTTCAACCAAATCCCAGTTGGCAAAGCCGCGCACGTAGGCATCGCTCTGCAAATCACGCACGTACCAAGTATCGTAATTGCCATCAGGACGCTGGAAATCTGGGTCTGTTTCTTTGATGAGAGCCACCAACGCTTTGAGACTGTACCATTCGCCTGTGGGCATTAATTTTTCCAGCAAAGCAGCGCGTGCCAACAAGGGATCGTTGCTCCATCCCTCACCTTCACAACGCAGCTCAGGTGTGTGGTACAAATCATTCCAGATAGAACTGCTCCAGGCGTTGGCCATTTCTTGCAGTTGGGTCTCCCGGCTTTGTTGCAACCAGGCAGCGGCCGTTCTCGTGGGACGCAGGCCGTTTTCTGTGTGACGCAGCAGCCCCATTTCATCGGCCAATGTCATGAGCAGCGATTGGCGGTCGCTGTCGCTGTTCTGCAAATAGCGAGACAAACTGGGGGCGTACTCCAGCAGTTCAGGCGTTGTTTGGGCAATGGCCAACAAGGTGGTGAGATCGTCAACAGCATCGGTAACGGCCGTTTGGATCTCATCTGGTGCCGGAACGGGAATGAGGGTCGGGGTCGTTTCCGTAGAGAGAGGAGCGGACGCAGCGCCGACCGTTGGCGCAAACTGAGCCATCATCTCATCAGGCAGGTAGTAAAATTCCATCACCCCATCGGCCGTTTCATCAAACGCGCGATACAAAAACCCCCGATACCACAAAGATTCCAGCGCACTCACCGGGTCAAACCAGGGTTCCTCGCGTTCCAACTTGCCGGGTCCCATCAGACGCACTTCGCCATGCTTGCGGCTCAATGAGGCCACAGGCATTCTGCCACCGGCGGCAATCAAATCATGCAAGGCGGCGGTTTCCTCAGGCGTGACAAAATGGATCTCCTGCGTCATATCCAGGTGAGACAACACCTCCGCCAAGGCTGATACACAACCCAGCTTATCTGTCCCCGTTAAATCAAGTTCCCACCATTCGCCTAAAACACGCAAAACGATGAGTTCATGGTCTTGCAATGCTTGTTCCAATGTCCGCATGTAAAGTCCTTATGAAAGATGGCGGAGATTAGGGGATACCCCCCTAAATCCCTGCTTATTTTTTAGGCCAACAACTGTATCGCCTTTGGCACACTTGTGAGTGTGATTTGACGAATAAAATCTTCTGGATAAGCAAACATTTCCCCATCGACATACATGGGAGCCGGATCCTTAATTTGGATAGTGATTTGTCGATTCTGACGCATAACGCAATGTTCGCTGTGAATGTGGGTGCCTTTTACCGCTTTGCCAAACAGGCTAATCAAGATGCGTCGGCTAATATCATGAGCTAAACAGCTATCAACGAGGTTATCGTCTTGTTTGGCGTCTGGGGTGAGCAAGAAGCCGCCGCCGCCACGTGTGCCCACGGCGGCGTACACAAACAACGCTTTTTGCAAGACAACATCATCGTCAAATTGGATTTGCAACCGGGTCGGCTCAAAATGAAATGCCAACGCACGGAACACGGCGAGGATGTATTTAGGAAAACCACGCACCCGTGTGATCTTTTCCGCTTGTGCCACGACCATGGCATCGAAACCGATACCAAAATTATTATCCATGTAAACGAAACGGCCGTTTCCGTCCTCAATCTTCGCCAAATCAAGCCAACGCGGCTTCCCCTGAAACAATCGTGTCGTAGCCTCTGCCACATTCATGGGAATGTCGTTGACATAGGCAAAATCATTGCCTGAACCAATGGGAATGACCCCTATCATCGTTTCTGCATGGGGCACCGCCATAATGCCATTGACCACGTGATGCACCGCGCCATCACCACCGGCAGCGATCACCAACGCATACCCGCTTGCAGCCGCCTCTCGTGCCAATTGACGGGCATGCTCTCCACTTTGACTTATCACAAAATCAATACGACCATAAGGCTCGGCTAATTTGAGGATAGGCTCTTTTTGCATAATACCACGGCCGTTATCGGCAGCAGGGTTCAATATGATTCGGACATCTTTGTTTTGTTGTATCATCACAGCAATAGTACCAATTGGCTACTCCACTTCAACATAGCCACGCATCCAGATAGAGGTTAGATTGTATCCTGTTTTCTCGAGTGTTTCACCCGTTCGCTCAAGGCTTCCCCTGCTTTACACACTGTTGTAAACGTGTTATACTCCCGCCATATTATGTTACGTAAACATAATTAGGCAATGTCTGGATACGATATTTCTTGAAACTCATTGAAAAAAACAGGTCGTGCCAGGCACCGTTAGGGATTGAGTGTGCCGTGACGCAGATACGGAATAATCACGCAAAACCTGATTACAAGGGTGCTATAAGCC
>PDQY01000132.1 GCA_002746795.1 Chloroflexota bacterium
TGAATGGTGAATGGTGAAGTTTGAAGTGTGCAGCCAACCATTCGCCTGATCGCATCGCGCCAAATCCAGCGAGCATCGCCAGAAAAATGCTGGCAGACCCTAAAAATCGCCAGGGAAATTGCACAAAAGCGAGCAAGTCAACGGCTTCCCACCACAGCTGGCTCCACGGCAGCACCATAAACAAAGATAACAACGCCGCCCCTGTTAACCCCAGCCGTTGAACTTTCACTAATGCCACTCTCTCAATCTTTAATCCTTGTATCGGCAACCACGCCAAAAACGCTAACCCTACCACCGGCAAACTCAAACTTCGGGGAATGGCCGGGTTCACTTGCATCGGATCGGCCGTTTGGGGGCGAGCCAAAATGTCAGTCCATGCCAGAAAGTGGTTGACATAAGTAAAGCCAGCAGTTGCCGTCAAATTCTCAATCTGCACCAAACCACGCTCAAAAAAGGCTGGCAGCCAGAAAAAGGCAGAGAGGCCAAGACCGAGGAGTAAACCAGGAAGGATGAAAGCTAAACGCTGGATGATGAATTTCTGGCTACTGGCTAACAATAAAACAGCATAGCTTACAATAAAAACGGTGCCAATCATGGCCGTGATGTTGTGGCTGAGAATGAGCAGTGCGTAGAAAACGGCGATTAAAATTAAAGATTGCAGCTTAAAAATGAATGGCGCCCTGGCCCTCTTTAGCTTTAATCTTTGCTCATGCATAATCTTGTTCACCGCCCACAGCACCATCACCAACCAAGCCAATCCCCACAACTCAGCTAAAGCAGCACGATGATAGACGTTGTAAAGAATGTAGGGAGCATAGAGGGCTGCGAGAACGGCCGTTACCACGCCCAACCAACTTCGCCACACATCCCGTGCCCACAAAGCGACACCCCATCCCAACACCCACAGCGCTAACACATAACTCACCGCCAACGACACCGGCAGCGACAAGCCCCACAAACGGGGTATCAACCCCACATAGTAACTAAATGGCGCGTAATAATGAAACAGGGGAAAACCATAGCCATAACCCAAACCCGGTGACCAACGGGGAAACAACACCCCAGCCCGCACCCCGCGTTCTAGCTCCGCCAAACGCAGCAAATGGAGCAAGCCATCACCGCGCCAGGGTAAGCTCCCCGTCAAAATCGGCTGAATCGCCACCAACGACAGCAGCGGCACCATCATAAACAACAAAAACGACGCACTTTTAAAAGTACGCCGCTCATTCACTTGCTCACACACAGCAGTTTCCATAGAAAACATAAAAACCGCAGCTTTCACAAGAGTTGTCCTGAGTTTGCCGAAAAATTTCACAGATTTTTTTCTCCGCATCCCCTGCGGTTAAGAATCAAACTCACAACTCGTGTACAGGTGGTTCCTGCGCTTCACGCCCCAACACCTCTTTCACGTAATAAACAGCCTTGTGTTGGGTCTCGTAATAAGTTCGGGAAATAAACTCAGCCAACAATCCCATCATCAAAAACTGAACGCCTAAAATGATAAGCAAAACACTGAGGATGAGTAACGGCCGTTCCCCAATCCGCATCGCATGAAAACCAGCCCAACCGGCACTGAGCCCGCCCCAAACTTTGAGCGAGATGAGGTACATCATCATCAAGCCACCAACAACGCCTAAAGGCAGGCCAATCAAGCCAAAAAAGTGCATCGGACGATCCATATATTTGCGCAAAAACAAAACAGTCATCAAATCCACAATGACACGGAACGTACGCGAAATACCATACTTCGCCTGTCCAGCCACTCGCGGACGGTGGTTCACCGGCACCTCAGTCATCGTGAATCCTGCAAAACTGATCATCTCAGGAATAAAGCGATGCAGTTCACCATATAAATGCAATTCCTCCACAACCTCTGCCTTAAACAAACGCAGCGAACACCCTCGATCCTTCAGCGGCACCTCAGAGAGACGGGCAATCAAGCGATTAGCAATGTAAGAGGGCACCTTACGCATCAAAAATGCATCTTGCCGATTTTGCCGCCAACCATTCACCACATCATAACCCTCATCCATCTTCGCCATCAGTTTAGGAATATCCGCCGGATCATTTTGGCGGTCAGCATCAATCGTCAAAATACGCTGACCCGTTGCATAAGCAAACCCGGCAGCAAATCCAGCTGTCTGCCCATGATTGCGGCGAAAACGCACCACAACACTCCGCGAATTCTCCTCAGACATCGCTTTCAGCACCTCAAAACTGCCATCCGTGCTGCCATCATCAACAAACAGAACTTCATAATCCAGGTTCAGCGCAGCCAAAGCAACCGTAATCTCATCCAGCAACGGTCGCACATTATCAACCTCATTGTACACAGGTACAACAATACTCAAATCTTTCATAACGCCTCGATTCTAGCACGGGCAATCTTAAAAAACACCTGCAACGTATAGGTCTCGTAGGGGTTTAGGCACTAATGTAGCAAGTTTTATACCGCTATTTTAAATTTATAGTACAATTCGCAACGCGCTGCGTCATAAGGGAAATGCATGTCATGAACATTTCTGTCATCTGCACAGTCAAAAATGAAGGAGAAGCCATACGGCCGTTATTAGACTCCCTCATCCAGCAATCCATCCTGCCAGACGAAATCGTCATCTGTGATGGCGGTTCATCAGATAACACCCTGGAAATCCTGGCTGAGTACAAAAAATGGCTGCCTCTGAACGTCATCGTCGCCCCAGGCACCAACATCAGCGAAGGGCGCAATCGCGCCATCGCCGCCGCACAAGGCGCCATTATCGCCGCCACAGATGCAGGCGTCGTTCTTTCGCCCTACTGGCTTGAAGACCTCACCCAGCCCATCCGCGAAGAAGGGCAACGTGTGGTCAGCGGTTGGTTTGAACCAGATCCCTACACCGACTTTGAGGTCGTCATGAGCGCCACCGTCCTCCCTACCCGTCAAGACATCAACCCGCAAACCTTCCTCCCTTCCAGCCGCTCCGTCGCTTTCCTCAAAGACGCATGGGCAGAAGTCGGCGGCTATCCCGAGTGGCTCGATTACAGTGAAGATTTGATATTTGACATGGCTTTGCGGGACAAAAATGGGCGATTCCCCTTCGCAGAAACGGCCGTTGCCTACTTCCGTCCTCGCGGCAGTCTGCGCTCCTTCTTCAAACAATATTACCTATACGCTCGTGGTG
This sequence comes from Chloroflexota bacterium, assembly GCA_002746795.1. Lineage (GTDB taxonomy): Bacteria > Chloroflexota > Anaerolineae > Promineifilales > Promineifilaceae. The sequence continues at coordinate 3,162 of PDQY01000132.1, forward strand.
ATGGCAAAGCCAATCTGTGGTGGAAACGGCATGCCGCCCGCTACCTCACCTACCTGTTTGCCCTCCCCTTCATTCTGCGCCTCATCTGGAACGAGAAACGAGTGGGGTGGCTGCTGCTGCTATTAGGCACAGGTGCCTACTCTCGTCGTCCAGCCGAACGATTATGGGACAGCACCTATGGCTGGCGTCCACCCTCCCGCGTCCGCGCCTTTGCTCTCATTCCCATCATCCGCCTTGTGGGCGATATCGCTAAAATGTTAGGCTATCCTGTCGGCCTCGTCTGGCGCCTGCGCCACAAAACTTAATGCGACTGTCATCCTGAGGAGTACGCCTGGGCGCATGCGCCCGAATGACACATCAACAAGCCCCTTTCCCCCCTCAAAACTGAAAAATCCGCGTGGATCTCCCAGCAGACAGCCACCTCTGCTGCACTTCATAAACCCGCCATAAGAACCGTCAACACAACCTTGACGCTCCCCCACCAGATGCTATGATCACTTCAACACTTTATGCCGACAAAAATCATCGGCTTTCACTTACTCTACTATGGTCATCAAACGAACCGATCCACGCTACCCGCGTCAACGGCCATCTTGCCTATTGGTGTTATTCGTGCTGTTCGGCGTTGCTGTCGGCTTATTCGTCATCATCAACCGGGAAGAAGTACGCGATATCATCATCCCTACCCCAACACCAGAACCAACGCGCTCTGCAACAGAGTTCGCCCTTCTAGCAGACCTCAGCGAAGATGATGGCGAATACATGATAGCCATTGAGTATTACGAAAATGCCGTCCGCCTCGATGCTACCAAGCCCGAGTTCTTCATCCGGCTTATCAACCTGCTCGTCAAAACAGGACAGCCAGAACGCGCCCTAGAAGTCGCTGAACAAGCTATCGTATTAGCTCCTGAAAACGACGCCGTATGGACGGTGGTGGCATCTGCATACATCGCCAACGGCGACCGTCTCTACGATTTAGGAGATCCCCCTGGCGCAGATCTTCAATACGCACAAGCACGCCAGGCCGCCGACAAAGCCATCGACATCAACCCAGAAAATGCCACCGCCTACGCCTATGCTGCCGCTGGCTGGGTTCTTCCAGGCGATCCCGAAAACTACACCCTTGCCCAAGAAATGGCCGATCTCGCTGTCATCGTTGATCCTGAAAATCCAACTGCTCGCTACTACATGGCCACCGTCCTCGATTACCAAGGCTACTACGACGCCGCCCGTGATAACTATCTCCTTGGCCTCGACGCCGACCCCAACAACGTTAACTTACTCATTGGCCTGGCCTACAACTTTTTTGGCACCGGTAACATCTCCGAAGCCATTATCTACTTTGAACGCGCCATCGAAGCTGATCCCAACAGCGCCTCCGCCCATGATGGCCTTGCCTACATGTATATTCAGCTTGGTCAGGACCCCATCGCTGAAGAACATGCGCTCGAAGCAGTACGCTTGAATCCAAACGTAGCCCGCGCTCACGGCCGTTTAGGGGAAGCCTATTTCCGTCAGTTCAACTACGAGAAAGCCGTCGAATCACTGGAACGTGCTGTTTCCCTCTACGGCAAAGCCACCGACCTCAACTCCCGCTTCTTCCTCATGTTGGGGAATGCCTACATCCGCGACTCCTTCGACAACTGTCCGCAAGCCGTGCCTTACTTTGAACAGGTCATTGCGGTCAGTTCCGCCTGGCGAGAAAACGCGGCCGCTAGCATCGAAGAGTGCCGCCGCGCCGCCCTAGAAGTAAGTCCATAACCTAATTTATCAGTTGTCGTGGGGTCGTCATGCGTTCGTCGTGGGCACTGTCAGGGAACCCATGCCGTTATGAGAGAGGAGCAATCATATGAAAGTAGCAGTCATTGGCGGGGGGTCAAGCTATACCCCAGAACTAATCAAGGGATTTTTAGATAGAGTACATGATTTTCCCGTCACAGAGCTGTGGCTGATGGATGTGTTACCAGAGCGGTTAAAGGTTGTGGGCGGTTTCGCCCAACGCATGGTAGCAGCCAAAGGCACACCGTTCCACGTGCATCTCACCACAGACCAGCGTGAAGCGATACACAGCGCCAGCTACGTCATCACGCAGTTACGTGTAGGCTGGATGCAGGCACGGAAAGAAGATGAATATCTTGGCCTGCGTCACGGTTTGATTGGGCAAGAAACCACTGGAATTGGAGGGATGGCCAAAGCCTTACGCACCATTCCAGTCATCTTGAACATCGCTAAAGATATGGAAGCATTAGCACCAGGCGCTTTATTGGTGAACTTTACCAATCCTGCCGGGTTAGTGACTGAAGCTTTAGCCCGCCATGCCCCTCATGTGCCCTCTGCGGGTGTGTGCAATATCCCATTCAACATGAAGATGACTATCTTAGAACAACTGGCAGAAGAGGGTGTGGCAATTGCTCCTGAACGAGCCCAACTCCATACCCTGGGTCTTAATCATCTGACATGGCATCGTGGCTTTACCATCGATGGTGAAGATGTGTGGCCGCGTGTCCTTGAGAAATATGTGGCTGAACTGGAAGAAGCAGACGAACCAGAGTGGGAACCGCATCTCATCGAATCGCTGCAAATGATTCCAAACTATTACCTGCAATACTTCTACCATACCACCCACAAATTGGCAGACCAAAAGAAATGGCCGCCATCCCGTGCCGAAGAGGTGATGAAAATCGAAGAGGGTTTGCTGGCTGAATACAGCGAACCAGACCGCTCAGAACTGCCAGAAGGGCTTATGAATCGCGGTGGTGCTTATTACTCTACCGTGGCAACCCAACTATTGAATGCCCACTACAATGATTTGCATGAACGACATGTGGTCAATGTGCCACATCGTGGTGCCATTGCCGGTTGGCCGCCAGATTGGGTGCTGGAATTACCTTGTCGCGTGGGCAAAGGGGGGATTGTGCCCATAGCAGCACCACCGCTGCCACCTGTGGTGTTTGGTTTGCTCAGTCAGGTGAAAATGTATGAATTGCTGACGGTGCAAGCTGCCGTAACTGGAGACCGTGAGGCTGCTTACCAGGCGCTAATTGCGCATCCATTAGGTCCCGCCACAGATAAAGCTGACGCGGTTCTGGCAGATATGTTGACAGTGAACAAACCGTACATGCCACAATTTTGGGGTTAAGGGCGCATCCATAAATCTGTGTGTGTCTTCTCTTGTTTATGCGTAATGCCTGACGCAAAGCAGCGAGAAGCAAGGAAATGATGTGAGATATTTTTTAGGAATTGATACTGGCGCCACGAAAAGTCATGCCCTGATTGCTGATGAAAACGGCCGTTCTGTGGGCTTTGCTCAGGCTGGAGCTGGAAACTGGGAAGTGGTTGGCTGGGATGGGGCGCAACAACTGCTGCATGCTATCACCCAGGATGCACTGGCGATGGCCAATATCAGCCAGGGGAATTTAGCCGGCGCTGGGTTTGGGTTTGCCGGTTATGATTGGCCAGAGGACGAATGTGGCCATCAGAAATTGATCGATTCCTTGGGCTTGGGCGTACCCACGGCGTTTGGAAATGATACGTTGATTGGCTTGCTTGCCGGAGCTGAAGCAGGCTGGGGCGTGGTGGTTTCAGCAGGTACCAGCAACAATAGTTGTGGCCGGGATCACCAACATCACGCATGTCGTTTGTCCGGGATGGGAGCCACTTCAGGTGAGTTTGGCGGCGCAACTGAAATCGTACAGCGGGCTATGCAGGAGATTGGCCGCGCCTGGAGCCAGCGCGGCTCACAAACCAGGCTGACAGATGCGTTTGTTTCGGCTGTGGGCGCCACTGATATTGATGATATGTTAGCTGGTATGGCGCGAGGTCGGTACCAGGTTGGCCCCTGGATAGCACCACTGGTGTTTGAAACGGCCGTTCAGGGGGATCCGGTTGCTCAAGAAATTGTCTGTTGGGCTGGACGTGAATTAGGCAGTTTGGCCGTAGGCATCATTCGCCAGCTCAATCTGGCACACGAGGTGTTTGACGTAGTGTTGGCTGGCAGTCTGTATCAAGCAGGCGAGCCGCTTGTGACCCCCATGCGCGAGACGATTCTGGCGGAAGCACCCCAGGCTCGCCTGGTGCCCCTCACAGTGCCGCCCGTGGTCGGGGGAGTGTTGTGGGGCATGGAGCAAGTTGGCATAGAAACGGCCGTTGTGCGTGACACCCTGATCACCTCAACCAAGGCATTACTAGAAAAACAAAATCATCGAGAGCGTGAGCAAAAAAATCTGCGCCAATTTGCGTTTTATTGGGGTTGAGTCATGTAAGGCAGCAGGTAGAGGGCGATAAGGCCGGGAATGACGTGGGTGAGCATGAGGATGATAACGGCCGTTCCCGTGGCTGCAGGCATAAAATCCACAAACAGCATCGCAATATCAGGGATAAACGACACCATTAGAAATATCCAGCCGATGATGCGATAGAGGCGTCGGGGATGATTGGCCTTTGCTGCCAAAATAGCATAAACGATGATAGCGGGAATGAGTAAAGCCACCGTGAAAACGGAAATCCGCATTGGCCTTAATGGTTCAAACTCAGGTGGAATATCAACCAACAAATTGGCAATCGCCAGCAACATGAGGTTGCCCAAGACCGACGCAAAAATGGTGACTAATCCGCCAAACCAGATGCGGCTGGTATCAACTTCTTTGGTAGGAGATGTGTGGTTCATGAAAGACTCCTTTTCGACCGATGACTAGGAACAAAAGACCAAAGACCACCAGCAAAAGACAAATATTGGTCATTGGTCATGGCTCCTTCATCCTCCATCAGGTCTTCGATGACGAGTAATGGCTCAAAAATTCCTCCGCAAACGGACGCAGTGCGCCTTGGTTGATAGCGGCACGCATGCGCCGGATGAGTTCCAGTAAAAAGTGAATGTTGTGGGTAGTGAGCAAGATATGACCCAGAATTTCGTTGGCTTTGACAAGATGGCGCAAGTAGGCGCGGCTAAAATGGGTGCAAGTGTAGCAGGTGCAAGTTTCATCCAACGGGGCAGGATCAGCCTGGAATTTAGCATTGCGCAGATTGAGGCGTCCCCCTTTGACAAGACCAGAGCCGTTACGGGCAATGCGAGTGGGCAGCACACAGTCAAAAATATCGATACCGCGCAGCACGCCATTCACCACATCTTCCGGTGCGCCCACGCCCATGAGGTAGCGAGGCTTGTTTTGCGGCAAAACAGGGTTAAGCACATCCAGCATCCTTGCCATATCTGCTTTGCTTTCGCCCACAGCCAGACCGCCAATGGCGTAGCCAGGCAGGTCGAGATCTATCATGAAACGGGCACTGGCCTCACGTAAGTCAGGGAAAATACCACCTTGTACAATGCCAAACAACGCTTGATCATCCCGGGTTTTGGCAGCGAGGCAGCGTTTCAGCCAGGAGTGGGTGCGCGTCAGCGAGCTTCTGACATAGGCGCGGTCGTGTGGCGGTGGACACTCGTCAAAAGCCATGATGATATCGGCGCCCAGGTTTTCTTGGATTTCGATGCTGCGTTCGGGAGTGAAGCGGTGGTAGGAACCGTCAATGTGGGATTGGAAAATGACGCCATCAGGATCAATTTGGCAGGCGTTGCCGAGGCTGAACACCTGGAAGCCGCCGCTGTCGGTAAGGATAGGGCCATGCCACTGCATAAAGTTATGTAAACCACCCAGATCGCGGATAAGTTTATCACCGGGGCGGAGGTAGAGGTGGTAGGTGTTGCTGAGGATGAGGCTGGCGCCCATGGCTTCGAGGTCAGCCGGTTTCATGGCCTTCACCGTAGCAGTCGTGCCAACAGGCGCAAAGACGGGGGTTTCCAGGCTGCCATGAGGGGTATGGAAACGGCCGTTTCTGGCGCTGCTATCATTGTCTTGAGACGTAATTTCAAACTCAAACATAAGGGAATTATACGTTGAAGTGGAGAAAAAGCAGGAAGATGGAAAAATACAGAGGCTGCCCAAAGTTTCAGACAAAAAAGGAGAGATGTTTTGTATACCCGGTTTTGGATAACAAGTTTTCTCCCTGGTTCTCTGTGCCACCGCTTTTATACGCAGCATGGATGTAACACAAGTTACACTGCACATGTTTGATGGGGCATAGCGTAGAGAACGTATAAATTGTATGGTTTTTCCATATGCTTTGCGGCAAGCAGTAACCCTGAAAATAGACGATACTTCTTTCATCGCAGGTAAACATGGCGTGAGGAGACATTTAGATGACAGTCAATACATTTCAAAACAGCTACAGCGAAGAACGCGGACAAAAATCTACCATGTCCGTTACCTTAATCGTCAGTCTCGTCTTGGGTGGCGCATTTATGTTTTTATGGCATGGGTTACCCTTGATGGCATTGGCGGGTATTGGTTTGCTGGGTCTGGCGATTGGCCTCATCGGGATGTCAGTTATCACGAATTATCGTCGTGAAGAATCTGAATGGGGCGTGGCCTTAGCCGGGCAGGTGCTTGGGGCAGTTGGTATTGCGCTGATTTTCCTCACTTCTGTGATGTAACATATAGGCAAACGTCTCACTTTCTAAATCTCAATCATGTGGGCATGCCTAGCCTGTGAAAAAGTGTATGCCTTGAACAATCACAAATCATCTTCCCTCTTTCTCTCTCTGGCTTAACGGCGCTGACAAAGTCAGCGCCGTTTTGCTTGGTATTCCTCTAGAACAGACGATGAAACCAAAGACGGAATTGCATCGCCAGTTTCAAGGAACGGTAAGGAAACGGCTTCGTCATACTGTGTCATTTCCGTTCCTTAACGTTAAGCAAAATTCTCTCATCTGACATTGCCGTTGTTTGCGGTTTGATTACAATAAAAAGTTAAATTTCTACGCCAATCGCTGAGCCCAGTCGGCCAATGCAGCGCGCAGAAATGAGAAAGATATGTTGGACAAGCAAGATATGAAATCAATTATCGTTAGCCTGTTGGCGATGACCGCATTATTTTTAGCTGGATGTGGCATGCTGGAAGAGCCAGAGCGGGCACCACTACCCACGCCTGTGCCCACAGCACGCCCTTTTGCTGAGGGCTTAACGCCTTTACCTGATTTGGTGACTAATCCTGTCAGTGATGTGGTGCCCACGGTGGATCCTATTGTGCAACTGTTAATAGATCGTGTGTCACAGCAGCAGTTGATGGGCTATATTCAAACTTTAGAGGGCTTTGGCACGCGCAATGCATTTAGCGATACCGAGTCGGAGAATTTTGGCATTGGCGCGGCGCGGCAGTGGCTTCTTGATGAGTTTGGTCGGGTGGGAAACGGCCGTTTACAAGTTAGCTTTCAAGAATTCCCTCTTTATTACAACGGGTTGTACGCCGAGCAAAAGAACGTGGTTGCCGTGCTGCCTGGTCAG
>PDQY01000036.1 GCA_002746795.1 Chloroflexota bacterium
CGCCAGAAGAAGACGAAACACGCAAAAATTTCCCCGACACCGCCTATTGGGAAGCAAAAATTGTCACAGATAGCAACGGTCAAGCTACAGTTGAAGTACCGCTGCCAGACACCACAACCACCTGGCGCATGCATGGCAAAGCCGTCACCACCAATAGTTTAGTGGGACAAACAGATGCAGACATCATCACCAGTTTACCCTTGATTGTGCGCCCCGTTACCCCCCGTTTCTTTACTGTTGGCGACCAAATCGAACTGGGCGCAGTACTCAACAACAACACAGAGCAGGATATGGAGGCAGTTGTCAATTTAACCGCCACCGGCTTTGAAGAGGAAGAGATACCTGACCAGACCGTTACAGTGCCGGCAAACGGCAATGCTCTAGTTCATTGGCCCGTCACAGTCGCGGATGTCAGTTTCGCTGACCTCACCTTTAGCGCCGAAGCAGGTGAATTCCGTGATGCCACCAAACCAAGCTTTGGCATTGGGCCAGAACAACTGATACCGGTATACCGCTACGACGCCCCAGATTATACCAGCACCGCCGGCATACTAGAAGATGCCGGGATTCGTGTAGAAGCCGCGCTGCTGCCAGACAACATCGACACCCAGCGCGGTTCCGTGGATGTGCAGCTCAGTGCTTCCCTGGCTGCCGCCCTCATCAATGCCCTGGAAGCCCACAACTTAGACAGCGATAACCAATGTGCTGGCTACATTGCCGACCAGCTGCTGCCCGATGTTGCCACCGCACGTATCATCACCAAGCTGGCTCTGGATAAGCCAGACCTGTTGAACCTGCTAGACAGCACAATTCCCGCCAACATCACCAAATTAGAATCAAGTCAACAGGAAGATGGCGGCTGGAGTTGGTGCGGCAAATCATCGAGCAACCCTTGGCTTTCAGCATATATCTTGCTTACCTTGATCAAAGCGGAAGAGGCCGGGCATAGCATCAGTGACCTTACCTTACGGCAAGCTGCCAGTTATCTGCAAAGACAGTTGCATAACTCTGCCGATCTTAGCAATGCGGCGGCAGCCAACCAGCAGGCCTTTTTCCTCTACATTTTGGCTGAGTTAGGGCATGATGTAGTCGCAGATACAGATGCCTTGTTCGCAGCGCAGCGCGGCTTGCTCGACCCCTATGCCAAGGCATTTTTGCTGCTCGCCTACAACACAAATAATCATAAAAGCAGCAATCAAGCTACCCTGCTGGCCGATCTAAACGAGGCTGTCATTCTCAGTGCCACTAGCGCCCATTGGGAAGATGCTGCCCAAGATTTTGCCAATTTGAGCAGCGATATTCGGGGCACCGCCATCATCATTGATGCCCTGGCTCGCACAGAACCAGATGCCGCCCTTGCCCCGCAAGCAGTCAATTGGCTCATGGCTGCTCGTCGCGTTGCCCATTGGCCTTCTCGCCATGAAACGGCCTGGAGCATTTTTGCCCTGACGGACTGGCTGGTAGCCACCCAGGAACTGGAAGCTGCTTATGATTGGCAGCTCAGTGTCAATACTGAGCCCATACACCTTGGCTCTTTTTCCCAGGCTAATATCATCGACAATGTGTGGGAATCGATTCCGATGAATGAATTGATTGTAGGTGATGTGAATTTCTTTGAATATGAGCGCGGCAGTGGTAACGGCCGTTTATACTACAGCATGAACCTCAACGCTTACCTGCCTGCCGAATCTGTCGCCGCCACCGACCACGGATTCACCGTGCAGCGAGCTTACTATGATGCCGCCTGTCAGCCCGAAACCGAGACCTGCTTACCTCTCAACAGCATCAAAGCCGGTGAACAAGTGCGCGTCATGCTCACCGTCATCGTCCCTCACAATGCCATCTTCACCGTCGTCACAGATCCGATACCGGCTGGTGCCGAAGCCATTGATCCAGACTTAAAAACCACCCCCACTGCCCTTGCTGGCAGCAGCGAACGCATCGACACGCCCAATCCGTATTACCATTGGGGCTGGTGGCGCTTCGATCGTATAGAATACCGTGATGAAGCAGTTCGCTTCTATGCAGATGACTTGCCAGCAGGCACTTACCAATACACCTACTACCTACAGGCAAATATCCCCGGTGAGTTCCAAGTGATGCCAGCACAAGCACAAGAATCCTATTTCCCAGAAGTTTTCGGACGCTCAGATGGCATGAAATTCACCATCATGGAGTAACGAATAAAATGCCAGGTAAACAGTATCATCATTTACCTGGCATTTAATATCCAATTACCCACAATCCTATTATGACTATCTCAACCCAAAAACAAGCTTATTTAGAGCTATTAGCCCAACAATACCCGACCATTCAAGCCGCTTCCACAGAAATCATCAACCTGACAGCTCGCTTGCAACTTCCCAAAGGTACCGAACATTTCGTTTCTGATATTCATGGAGAGTATGAAGCCTTTCACCATGTCCTCAAAAATGGCTCAGGATCCATCATGCGCCGCATCAATGAATTGTTTGTGTATGAGATGACAGAGCAAGAGAAAAGTGACCTGGTTACTCTGATTTGTTACCCTGAGCAAAAACTGGCTCAGCTGCTTGAAACAACAGAGGATACAGCTGCCTGGTTCCGCATCACCTTGTTCCGGCTCATCAAACTATGCCGCTCTCTAGCCTCAAAATATACTCGCGCTGATGTTCGCGCGGCTCTTCCCTCTGACTTTGCCTTGATCATTGAAGAACTGCTGCATGAACAAGAAGGCCTCAACAACAAACATGAATATTATCTGACCATCATCGACACCATTATTGCCTTAGATCAAGCAGACGAATTCATCGAAGCACTTGCTGACCTCATCCAACGGCTTGCAATTGCCCGCTTGCATGTTATTGGAGACGTTTATGATCGGGGACCTGGGGCACACACCATCATGGACACGCTCATGAATTACCACAATATCGACATTCAGTGGGGCAACCATGATATTGTGTGGATGGGCGCCGCCGCAGGTAGTGCCGCATGTATGGCCAATGTGATTCGCACCGCTTTACGCTATGCGAATATGGAAACGCTGCAAGATGGCTACGCGATTAGTCTGCTGCCCTTAGCCACATTTGCCATGAATGTTTATAAAGATGACCCCTGCACCATTTTCTATCCCAAGTTGTCAGGAGATGAAGAATATACAGAAAATGAACAGCAGCTCATGGCAAAGATGCAAAAAGCGATGGCCATTATTCAATTCAAACTGGAAGCGCAAATCATTCAACGACGACGCCATTTCCAGATGGAAGATCGGCTGCTACTCGATAAAATCGACCATAAAAACGGCACGATTCTCATCAATGGCGTTACTTACCCCCTGCGAGATACTTTATTCCCTACAGTTGATCCCCAAAATCCTTACCAACTAACGCCTGAAGAAGAAATCACGGTGCAGAAGCTCCAACAGACATTTGCCATTAGCGAGAAACTGCAACAGCACGTTCGCTTCTTGTTTTCTAAGGGAAGTATGTATCTCGTTTACAACGGGAAACTGCTTTATCATGGCTGCATCGCCCTGGAGGACGACGGTTCGTTTATGTCAATAAGAACGGATGGGCGTGAGTTCGAGGGAAAAGCGTTTATGGACCGCCTGGACAGGTTGGCACGACAAGGTTATTTCAGTACGGACTCAAGAGAAAAATTGTATGGCCAAGATGTTCTTTGGTATTTGTGGACGGGTGCCAAGTCACCCATTTTTGGCAAAAACAAAATGGCGACGTTTGAACGGTATTTTCTTGAGGACAAAGCCACCCACAAGGAAGAAAAGAACCCCTATTATGCCCTAAGAGACAAAGAGGAAACGGCCGTTTCCATCCTGAGAGAGTTCGGCTTAGACCCAGACACAGCCCATATCATCAATGGTCACGTGCCGGTACAAGTGAAAAAAGGAGAAAGCCCCATCAAAGCAAACGGCAAACTACTCGTGATAGATGGCGGCTTCGCCAAAGCATACCAGGGCATTACAGGCATCGCTGGCTACACCTTAATCTTCAATTCATATGGATTACTGCTAGCCTCCCACGCCCCCTTTGAATCCTTACAATGTGCCATCGAAGAAAATGCTGATATGCAAACCAACACCATCATCCTGGAACGTAATCAGATGCGCATTCGTGTCAAAGATACTGACGAAGGACACCAAATACAACAGAAGATCAACAATCTGCAAGAGCTACTCAATGCCTACCGCACCGGCCACATCAAGGAGCAGTAACAAGATTGTAGAATTCGTTAATGGGATGATATGGCTTCAGCCATACCCACTTCAATTTCATAAACAACAAGACAGTTGTTACTTGCTGGTTTTGCGGAATCAACTATGGACGCATATCTTCAATCAGCGCATTTAAGACCTTAAAACCGACGGGTTTCACCAAAACCATATCGGCTTTACCCTCCATCTCTTTAGCTTTACGCACATCAGCAGTCGCCATAATAATCTTGGTTTCTGCTAATCGTTCGTTTTTCTTCATTTCATGAAACACTTCTTCCCCGGAAACATACGGCAAATGAATATCCAAAAGCACGATATGTGGTGTCAACTTTTCCAACAATTCTAAAGCTTGTTTACCGTCTCTGGCAGTTTCTGTTTTGTAACCTGCTTCCTCAAAAGCAACAGCAAATAATTCAACTAATAAATCTTCATCTTCAACAATTAATGCTAAAGGCATTTCATTGTTTTTACTTTGTATATCCACAACTTTCCCTTTCAAGACAAAGAACTATTTTATGCACAATCATACCTCTATGTCCTTGTCGTTTTTGCATCAATGCCGTTATTCCCTGCCCCATGTAAATGACATGAACACGGCAAGTCTAACGACAAAATCCTATTCCTCTTTCGGCTCATTGGGTAAAAGCACGGTAAACGTGCTACCTTGCCCGAGCTGACTTTCCAATTTAACCATCCCTCCCATCAATTCTGCCATTTGCTTAACAATCGTTAATCCAAGCCCTGTGCCCCCATGAATACGGGTCATGGAACCATCGATTTGACGGAATGGCTCAAAAATCAAGTCTCGGGCTTCTTGCGCAATGCCAGGCCCCTGATCTGAAACTTGTAATGCCCAATAGGTATCATTATATTCAAGTGCCCCTACTTTGATTGTACCTTGTTCAGAAAACTTTATGGCATTTTCTACCAGATTGGTCAAAATTTGAGTAATACCATCCTGATCCCCATAGGCAGTTTTTAAATCTTTCCCAGTATTCATCTGCACAATTTGGAGATCTTTTTCATTGGCAGCCCCTTCACATTTGCCAATAACTTCACTAACAACCTCTTGTATGGGAAAAAGATAACAGTCCAAGTCAGTTTGGCCTGCTTCAATGCTAGATAAAGTCAATAAGTCACTAACTTGATTCGTGAGAAAGCGGGTACTCTCTAATATTTTCTCCAAAGATTCATGCTGTTTTTCATTAACTGGTCCCACAATCCCCATTTGAATAAGTTCCGTGAATCCTAAAATCACATTCAAAGGAGTTTGCAGTTCATGGCTAACCCGGGCGAGTAATTCTGTTTTGACACGACCGGCTGCCAATGCTTGATCCCGGGCAGTCGCTAATGCCGCTTCAGTTTGCTTATAAACAGTAATATCATGAAAGACAATTAAACGGCCGTTCACCCGCTTCCTAGCATTCACAAGAGGGGTGATGTGCAAAGCAAAACATTTCTTCCCCACATCACTCTCTACACAAATCTCCGCATTCGCTTCCCAAACACCCCCAAAAGATACCACAATCTCTGACCATTTGCTCCACAATTCATCAATGGAGACACCAATCACATCAGCCAACTCGGTATCAAATATTGATAAAGAAGCAGGGTTCATATCAATGACACGATTTTTATTATCCAGCACAATCACGCCATCACGCATCATATCAACCGCCTCACGACGCGCTAGCGGCACCAAATCAAACAAACTAAATTGACCAATCGACCAAATTACCACAATGCCAGATACAGCAAAAGCAATAGGCGAAAAGTCTAAATTAGGGAGAGATCCTATATCTAGCAAATGCAGACTGTTAGCCAACCAGGGAATCGTGACCCCCACAACTAATGCCAAACTTTGCCATCGGTATATTCGGGGAAAACGAACAGCCGCTTGAATCAAAACCACTGTGCCCCAAAACAGCAAAAAATAAGAATAACCAGAATAAATCCAAAACCCCAGGCCATAGTCCGGCTTAAAAACGAGCAAAGCGCCAAAATTAACCAATTGAATGTCAGTCCAAATCAATCGATGATAATCATTGGTGAAAACCAAAACTAACGTCACCGTGGGCACAATCAACAAAGGCAAAAGATAGTTTCTACTCAGCCACTTATTCCGCTGGGTATAGGCCATTGCAAACAAAAACCAGGATACAGGAATGAAAACAATAGCAACATACTGAACCTTAACCCAAATCAATTTTCCTTCGCGTATGGGAACAAACAACTCCAGAGCGTAGAAAAAGGCCCAACAGCCAGCAGCCAAAACGGCAAAAGTAAAAGGATATGCCCAAACACCTGCATGGCGAGACCTCCAAGAAAAGGTAGCTAAACTTAAGGCCAATATGGCAGATAAGATAAGAATGAAGAACATGACCGTAAGCCAATAGGGCATTTCACAAGGCTCTAGCGTACATTTTTACAGGATACATCGGTACAACACACGTATCCCATAAAAATAAGATTCTCTGGAACTATATGCGCATCCATAAATAAGTGACAGAATTGATGGATGCGCTACCAATGACCGTTACCCCTGAAAAACGGGGACTAATTTTTAAACGGTCACTGAGGGAAAACGAAAACGGGAGAATCTATGCTTTTCTGTTTTAAATTACTTTCCCGTTTTCACCTGACCCAACTTCAGCTACCTCATATTTTGTAATACAGATTATTAAGGAACGGCAACCAAACCTTTGCCCCCATATAAAGGGTGCCATTCCTTAAAGCAGATAGTACCATTCCACAACTTACTTAACCGTCAGACCTAAACAATACCAACCAATACCATCACACCAAATCCAATAGCAAGAATATCTAACACAATCAAGAATGCCAAAACAAGCCGTTGACCAGAGCTAAAACTGCCCCAAGAGAATGCGGAGCCACCACTTGACTCGCCATCGCCATCAGATTCCATATCATCATACATAGAACCAGAGCGGGCACTTTTACGTCTCAATTGTTCAAATTGGTCATCATCACCGGCGCCTTCAATATCAGCGTCAGCAGGTATAGAATCGTCATCATCTTCCATCAACCAATCTGGGGTATCATCAAATGAATCGTCGCCAAAACTGCTGAAATCATCCGTCATTACAAACCTCCATTCATAGGCACTCAAGGCTTTTGAAAATAGTAAGGAACGGCAATGAATTAACTTGGACAAATATGATTTGTACCGTTCCTTAAGGCTGATGATGCCATTCTACAACTTATTTAATCGTCAGCCCTAATTCTGCAATCTTCTTGCTGACTGCCTACACAGTCATTCTATCTTTATGTAATTATAGTCGATAATCTTGAGAACGACGATTTGAGCAGAAGATTAAAATGGTTAAGGTCAACTTCCTATAAAAAATGAGCAGGCAAAGAATGGGCAATTTCTTTACCTGCTTTTTCCAATACGGTGTATTGCAACCTATTTTATTGCCTTTTGTTTATAAACTAAATAGGCAAAATCGCCTATTTCGAGAGTCATACAAGAAACTGGACACCCTTGCGCTATTTTTTAGGCGCTAAAATGGATACCACAAAGTCACAAAGTTCGTCCGCGCACTTCAATGCGCCTTTTTTACACGCTAAAGTGCGTACTACAAACTAACCTTACAACCGTCATGGATACCGGCAACCAATGACCTTAGGCGTAAGGAGTTTTCACATATCGTTGCTGTTCCTTTCTCAATCTACCAAGCTGGCGTTATAATCCTCTGCTCAAATCAATGATAAAGGATTCTGCATGACCAATCAGCTTCCCGTCACCAAGACAACGCTCGACAATGGTCTGACGGTTGTTCTCAAAGAAATGCACCATGCACCCGTTACCAGTTTTATGATTTGGTACCGGGTGGGCAGCCGCCAGGAAACCCCCGGCATTACCGGCGTTTCCCATTGGGTGGAACACATGATGTTCAAGGGCACGCCCACGTTTCCCCAGGGCACGCTAGACCGTATGGTGTCCCGAGAGGGCGGGCATTGGAATGCCTTCACCTGGCTCGATTTCACCGCCTATTACGAGACATTGCCAGCCAATCGAATTGATTTGGCGCTGCAATTAGAAGCAGACCGCATGGTCAACACGCAGATGTCGGAGGCGGCAGTCGAGTCTGAACGGCAGGTGATTTTGGCAGAACGGGGCATGTATGAAAATGATCCGCACTTTTCACTCAACGAAGAGCTAACGTCAACGGCGTTTCGGGTGCATTCATACCGCCACGAGATCATTGGCGATGAGGTCGATTTGCGCTCGATGACACGCGCAGACTTGCTAAACCATTACCGACACTACTATGTGCCGAATAACGCGGTGGCTGTGGTGGTTGGTGATTTTGAAACGGCCGTTATGCGTGAAAAGATCTGCCATCACTTCAATCCCATCCCCAGAGGCAAGCCACCCGAGCTTGTCACCCGCCAGGAACCGCCGCAAAAAGGTGAGCGCCGCCTCACCCTCGAAGGACCAGGCGACGCGCCCTATCTCACCGTTGCCTATCACGCTCCGGCTGCCACCCATCCCGATTATTTCCCCCTCACCCTGCTCAACGCCGCTTTCGCTGGCGGCAGCAGCTTAGGCATGTTTGGCAGCGCGGGTTCCAACAAAAGTTCTCGTTTATACAAAGCCCTGGTGGCCACCGAGTTAGCTGCTGGCGCTATAGGCGGCATGATGCCCACCATCGATCCCCATCTGTACACCATCAGCGCCATCGTGAATAACGGCCGTTCCCTGCCAGAAGTAGAAGAAGCACTGTACGCTGAACTGGCTCGGTTGGCCGCAGAACCCATCACGCAAGCCGAGCTAGACAAAGCCCTCAAACGCGCCAAAGCAGAATTCGTTATGGCAGGCGAGAGCATCACCGGGCAGACCCAGCTGCTAGGCATGGCAGAAACCATCACGGGTGATTACCGTTGGTTCGAGACCGTGCTGGACAAGCTGCAAGCCGTCACACTGGCCGACATCGAGCGCGTACGAGATCAATATTTGCGAAAGCGCAATCGGACAGTCGGCTGGTACCAGCCAGTTGAGCATCCAGATACCGGCGGGGAAGATAACGCCCATGGCTCTGCTGGCAACGCAGTCATGGTAAAATGAACGGCCGTTTCCGGCATAAATTGTCAAGCCAATCACTAAATTCATGAATAAAAAATGAAAACAATTATCAACTTCATCTACGACATCTTTCATGACTTTTGGGGCACCGTGCGCAACGTCTCCGTCTACATCAGCCATGAAGAACGTCGCCTTTTGCTGCAATCCATTTTCATCGGCATTATCGTTTGGGCAGTCATTTACCCGCTAAAAATTCTCGTCCATGAACTTTCGCATGAAATGCTGCATTGGCTGGAGCATGCGCCCACCCCCCTCGTCGTCTTCATCCCCCTTTGTGTGGGTGCCGTCATCGTCGCGGCCATCTCACTTTACAAAGCCTCCACCCTCTACTACCGAGACGATGATGGCCACATCCATGAACTCAATGATGTCGAAGGGGATGGATTAGAAAGAGCAATTTCCCTTTACTACAAATCCGAGCCAACCATTGAACAAACACTCACTGGCGAAGAAGGGGTTAAGGTACGCTGGAACCTGCCCACCTTCTCATTAGCGCTGCGCAAGTTCGCCGCCACGTTAGTCACCTTGACAAGCGGGGGCAGCGGCGGGCTGGAAGCCAGTGTATCACTTATCGGAGAGAGTATCGCAGCCGGTTTGTTCAAGCCGCGTCGCATAGGTCAAAAAGCAGCTGACAAACTCAGCGTGCTGCATCGCATTTGGCACTGGTGGCAGCCTGACAATCCCGATGATTTGCAAACAGCCCAACTCAGTGGTGTGGCTGCAGCCGTAGCCGTGTTATTTGGCGCTCCCTTTGCCGCCGCCTTTTTTGCCACAGAAGTGATGTACCAGCGCCGACCACTTATCGAGAAATTGATCTACGCGTTAATATCAGCACTCATCGCTTACTTTTTGACCAACGTAGTCTCCATCGGTCATGCGCCGCTGTTTGTGGTTGATGTGCGTTATGTGCCCCCCTCCACTCCCAGTTATCTGGGCGTTCTCATCTTGATGGCCGCCGTTATCTCATTAGTCGCCATCTTCTTCAGCCATTTGCGCAAACGGATGGCTCACGCCTTCCATTATACTGTGTCTAACCCCTATTCGCGTATGCTTTTGGGTGCGGTTCTCACCGGGGTTGTAGCTGTTTCTGTGGCCTGGCTTACCCAGCAGTTCGAGCTAACAGAAAACGGCTTGTCATTGGTGTTGGGCACGGGCGAAAGCGTTATCGATGCTGCTTTTGCTGGCGAACTAACTGTACTGGTGGCGCTCATTGCCCTGGTGGCGAAGATGTTTGCCACATTGTTTACGGTAAGTTCCGGTGGTTCCGCCGGTCTGCTCATCCCGTCCCTTTTCTTCGGCACCATGGTGGCCTCGATATTTGCCAGCTGGTTTGGTTATCAGCCCATGATGCTAATTGCCCCCGCCATGACAGCCAGCCTGGTTTCCATCGTCAATGTGCCGCTGGCAGCCATCTTGTTCACAGTGGAAATATTTGGGTCAGCCTACATGGTGCCCGCCTTGATTGTCCTGGTGGTATGCGCCATTGTAGCCCATGACAACAGCATCTATCGCACGCAACGAGAATCGTATGATTCCCGCCAGATTTTGCCAGGAGTCAGTGTCCGCCGCGTCCGTATTCCTGCTGCCTGGGAAGGAACCACGCTGATTGACCTGGATTTTCGTAAAAAGTTTGATTTGAATGTGATTGGGTTGCTGGAACGACGCGGTGATGATAACCACCCCCACGTCCGCTTAGGCACAGCTTCTGCCACCATTTTGGAGGAGGGCGACCAATTGGTGGTTTTAGGCACGGATGAGAAGCTCGAAGATCTGGAAACGGCCGTTATCCAACTACACACCAGCAAATTAGACGATATTATCAATGGAGAAGAAAGCTAATGCTATCAATTCTATTTGTCATGATTGGTTTATGGGTTAGTGTTTTGCTCAACGCCTTGGCAGACGATTGGCCTCGCCGTGAACCTTTATCCTGGCCCCACTGCCCCAATCCCGAATGCAGCCATCATTATGCCTTCATCCACTGGCTTGGCATTAGCCGTCTCATGTGGGACAGCCCATGTCCAGAATGCAACACCCCAACGCGCAAACGGGTAGTGCTGGTGGAAGTAGCAACGGCCGTTATCTTTGCCACCATGCCCCTCTTTTTTAGCGACCCAGCTACGCTTGTGCTTTACAGCTTCTACATGGCAATTTTTATCCTCATCATCGTCATCGACTTAGAAAACAGGCTCATCCTCGACATCGTCACCTATCCCGGCACAATCTTGGCACTGTTAGCCAGTGTGGTGCTGCCCAACCACAATTGGCTCTCTGCCCTGCTGGGAGCAGTGATTGGGTTCGTCATCTTCCTGGGCATCTACTGGCTGGCAAAAGTGACATTTGGCCAAGGAGCCATCGGCCAGGGAGATGTCAAACTTGCCATGATGATGGGAGCCATACTAGGCGTGCCCAGCATCCTGGCTGCGATTATCATCGGTATCGCGTTAGGAGGCGTTATCAGCGGCTTCTTGCTGGTAACCCGCCTGGTCAACCGCAACACCTACTTACCTTACGGGCAATATCTCGCCATTGCCGCCATGATCATGATGGTGTGGGGGCCAACCATCAACACCTGGTGGCTGGAATAAGGCACACATGTCTCCAATCATCATCCACTCAATTACCAACCTCAAAGAAATGGCTGAAGTTGAGCCGCTCGAGCAAATCATTTGGGGCATTCCAGATATCGAAGTGACCTGCGCCCACACCTTACACGCTTTGGTGGAAAATGGCAGCTCACTCATTGGGGCTTATGATCAGGGGAACCTAATCGGCTTCGTCTTGGGCATTCCTGCCCTCACCCAAGACAAAACACGTCCCTTGACCCAACGCCTCAAAATGTATTCCTATATGGCTGGCGTGCTGCCCCGCTATCAAGGGCAAGGCATTGGGTATCGGCTCAAATTAGCCCAACGAGAAGATGCCTTACGCCAGGGATATGAACTCATCACCTGGACGTTCGACCCGCTCGAAAGCCTCAACGCCCATCTCAACATCGGCAAACTCGGCGCGACATGCCGCACCTATCACCGCCATTTCCACGGCGACTTAGGGGGGATCAATGCCGGGCTGCCCACCGACCGTTTCCACGTAGCATGGTGGCTCAACAGGGACACCATAAAAGAGGAGGCTACTCGTCAAAAATGGCCAGAGCAACCCCGTTCCAAGCCAGCGTTATCCTTGCCCATGCTCATCGCGCAAAACGCTATCATTCTCAACCCAGCTATCATCAACAGCGCCGGGTTCCCCATTCCGCCCGAAGCCACGGCGCCGCTTGCCGACCAATCCCTTGTCGAAATTCCAACCAACATCCGTGCCATCAAAGAGCAAGACCCCACCCTGGCAGAAACCTGGCGTTACCACACCCGTCAACTATTCGAGGCAGCTTTCGCTCAAGGCTATGCTGTCACAGATTTTGTGTATGAGATTGCGGAAAACGGCCGTTCCCGCAGCTACTATCTACTAACCATTAACCGTTGAAAATTTACCATCATCGTCAATCGAAATTTTTAACGTTACAATTCCTTCTGTGAAATGTATCATCCAAATTCCTTGTTATAACGAAGCAGAGACACTGGCCCAAACGGTATCAGACCTGCCGCGCACCATGCCAGGCATAGACATCCTGGAAGTAATGGTTATCGATGATGGCAGCGAAGACGACACCGTGGCTGTCGCCGAAGCGCTGGGCATTGACCACATCGTGCGCCATTCACGCAATCGCGGCCTGGCACGTGCCTTTCAAACGGGGCTAGACGCCTGCCTGCATTTAGGTGCCGACATCATCGTTAACACAGACGCCGACAACCAATATCCAGGGCACTATATTCCTGAGTTGGTGGCTCCCATCCTGGCTCATAAAGCAGACATTGTGATCAGCGACCGCCAGGTTACCCAAATTGCGCACTTCTCGCCGCTCAAACGCTTCTTGCAAAAGCTGGGTAGTTGGACCGTGCGTACTGTCAGCGGCACAAACGTGCCAGACGCCGCCAGCGGGTTTCGCGCCTACTCACAAGAGGCGGCGCTGCGGCTCAACATCCTCACCCGTTTTAGCTACACGCTGGAAACGATTATCCAGGCAGGCAAGCAAGGTCTTGCCATTGCCTGTATTCCTATTGAGGTGAATAAAACAGAACGGCCGTCACGCTTACAGAAAAACATGTGGCATTTCATCAAATCACAGGCTGGCACGATGATGCGTCTATATGCCTTTTACGAGCCCCTGCGTACCTTTAGCTATATCGCCTTACCCTTTTTGCTGGCCGGACTTATCACCTGGCTGCGCTTCTTTTACTTTGTCCTCATTGGTGACAGTGGTACGGGGCGTTACATCCAGTCGATTACCATCGGCACGGGCTTGCTGCTGGTCGGAGTGATCACGCTCCTCTTTGGTATCCAGGCCGACATCGCCAGCAAACATCGTCAGCTCACACAAGAAACATTGTACCGGTTGAAGAAACTTGGGTTGAAAACAGAAGGCGACAGGCAGAAGGCTGAATGACGGCAGAGTGGGGGCGTTCGGCTAGGCAAACGCAAATGCTATCCCCTCAGCCAGCCAAGATTGATGTTGGCGGTTGATAGCAAATCAACATGAGCTGGTGTCACCCGATGTGAAGGCCTAAGGCAGCAGCTCACGGTATCTGGTGGATCAAAAACGTCAATGCCAGCGAAATCAGGTGGGGCTGCTGAAAGCGGTTCTCGGGGAAGGTGATGTCATAATCATAATCACCAACAACGCGGCGAATTTTGCCCAAGGTTTCATCGCAAGCATCCATGAGATCTGCGTAGACAGCGAGGTTAGTCGGGGCGTTAGCACACAACACAAACGTAGACACCTGAGAACGGCCGTTACCCCTCTCACCTAGCACCAACCAACGCTCCCCCTCCACCTCCACCGTAAAGTACGGCAAGGTTTCTTCCCCATCAGGATCTTTAGGGGTATGTTTCGTGATAATGGCATACACCGCATGATCATGGATCAAGGCATAGCCAATCCGTCCTTGCCCTTGTTTGCCCGTCGATTCAACACCAGGGAAATCCAAAGTGGCTAGCAGGTCACCGCCGGGGGTCGTGATACGGATTTTGGAATCCTCAGCTTCTTGCCACGGGGCACCACATTCACCAACCAGGAGCAAAACGCCCTGGTCATCGTAAAAATGACACCGCTGCAACAGCTCAGAATGCGGCTCTAAAAAACGAATCCCAAATTCCATATTAACAAAATTGTACAGAGCAACGGGGAAACCGACAAATTAGACTCCCTCTCGTCGCCCAATCTGCACCAACAGCGTGCCCACAACCACCGTCGCCAATCCCAAAAGCTCACGACCACTTATCGTCTCGCCCAAAAATAGCAGCGCCAAAACAGCAATTTGCACCGTCATCGTGTTGTTGATCACAGCTGATTCCACTGCCGGCAGCGTACGCAAGGTATGATTCCACAAGGTGAAAGCGGCAGCAGTGTGAACCACAGCCAGCCAGGCAATCACCACCCAACTTTGTCCACTCAGGGTAGGGATCCCCTCCAGAATGACACCAGCAGCCAGCATAATGAGCGCCCCCACCCCCATGCTGATTACCGTCACAGTCAGGGGCTTAATGGCGTTCGCTCGATTGACATAACGTCCCAAAACTGAGGAGACTGCATTAGCCGACATCGTCACCAGCGCCGCCACAACACCTATCCACTGCGCTTCTTCCAAGCCAAACGGGTAAAAGTAGACCACTGCCCCCGCCAGAGCAATAATTATGCCCAGCCATTGGCCGCCATTGGGTCGTTCACCGAGAATGAAGATACCGATTAATGCCACGAAAACGACCGTGAAGTTCAGAATCAAGGTAACCGTAACTGCCGGTGCATGCGCCAACGCCACAAACTGCGAGCCTTGCGTCACGGCATAATACATCATGCCCAGCAGCACTAATCGTCCCCAATCCCCCCACGTCAACCTCTTCACAGATGACGGGACACGAAACACACCTTCATTTGTTTCTGACTGTCGCCATAAAAAGGGCAGCAGCACCAAAAACGCCAACAGATAACACAAACCGGCAAAGACCAACGGTGAAATCTCTTCCAGACCAAATTTAATCAACACCCAGGCGGTAGACCAGAGGAACGTAACAAATAATGCCTGGAGAACAGCTCGTAAATGGGGGGTAATTTTAGACAAGATAGTTTAGCGATGAGAGATGAGAGATGGGCGGTTGCCTTACCAGACACCCTCCAATCTTTCCCCTCTTGTTTTTTATCAATTTAACTTGTATCTGCACCCTCAAACGATAATATGAATCGTTGATTCTGGCAATGGGAAAACGGACATTCAACTTAATGTTCTTTAAACAACATGGCGCTCCATTTCCCCATCAGTTACACTGGTCGTAAACTGTGGTCAACGAGGATGAAAAGGATGAAGAATTCAGCAACAAAAGAGGTCATTACGCTTGGCGGCGGCTGTTTTTGGTGTTTAGAGGCTGTCTATGATGATTTAATGGGCGTCAAGTCTGTTGTTTCCGGTTATGCAGGTGGGCATGTTCCCCACCCGACTTATGAGCAGGTTTGCACCAAAACGACCGGACATGCGGAAGTGGTTCAAGTGACATTTGATACAACGGTTATTTCGCTTCGTGATGTTTTGGAGATATTTTTCACTATTCATGATCCAACGACATTAAACCGGCAAGGCAACGATGCGGGTCCCCAATATCGCTCTGTTATTTACTACCATGACGATGACCAGAAAGCGCTGGCGGAAACTATGATTTCTGAGCTGAATGCGGCGCAAATTTGGTCTGATGCCATCGTTACTGAAGTGGAACCGCTTGACGTTTTTTATGCGGCTGAAGATTATCATCAAGATTACTTTAAACGCAATCCGTACCAACCTTATTGCCAGATTGTTGTCGCTCCCAAAGTTGCCAAGTTTCGTAAGCGATTTGGTCATAAACGTAAGGATCGATGATGACGTAACATACAGAATGACCTCGTCAGTTTCAAGGAGCGGAAAGAAAATGATTTTGTCGTATGATTGAATGCTCGTTCCTTAGACGCCCGGAGCAGGAAACCCAATTGGGTTCAGGGACGGCCACGCAATCAGTTTCCCTTCATTTTTTGCAGAAAGGGACTATTTTCCCATCATATCCACGGCTACAGTCACGCCTTCTTCACGTGAACAATCATGCGCTATGCTATTATGAACAAGTAATATTTTTTGTAAGAGAAGAAGAGGGATTAAGGGTAAGACCCGTTTCTATAACGTTTTTATTGTATTGGTAATCTCATTCACAATTAAAGCGGTAAATCCTTACCAAAAGTACCATTCTACATCGTACTAATCACAGTTAAAATTGATGGTAACAATGAACTTTCTAATCAATTATCAATAAGCTAATTGTATGTATTGTATCGGTAGACCAAAGATTTTTTGCATCAAACATGCAGTGTAAAAGGGAAGCGTTGATATGGTCACCACTCTAGAAAGACAACAGGTGGATGATGTCTTAGAACGTCAAACAAATAATGTTTTTAAGTTTGGGCTACTTCTCACCATTGTCTCAACTTTGGTTGTCATAGTCACAATGGCGTTTCAATATGCCACTGGCAAAAACCATTATCCGTGGGTAACGGCCGTTGGTGTTGTAGGTGGTGTCATAGGGATGATTCTCGCCCGTGCGAAACGGCCGTTTTTCGCAACCATGGTGATGGTTATCTCCCTGTTCATGATCGCTGCATTTTATGTTCTCTTCATCGAAAGCCTTGGCACCTTGATGACCATTATCCTCCTGGTGATTTCCTTAGGCATTATCGCCCAAACCGTTCCGCAAGGAAGAATTGGCTGGTCGATGGCTGTATTCATTGTATTAGGGTTCATCCTCATTCTGGTGGATCGCTTTTTACCACGGGAAAAAACATCCCTGCCCTCTCACTCAGAAACCATCATTGTGGTGGCGGCCATTGTCACCATTCTGGCAATAGCGATCATTGTTTTCAGACAATTTTCAACTTTTTCTCTTCGGGAAAAGTTAATCAGTGCCACATTGGCTGTGGCGATCATTGCCGTGCTGGCTTTGGCGGTGGGGGTCAACATCCTTACTAAAAATGCCATCACCAACGAAGTGGGCAGTAACCTAAGAATATTGTCAGAATCCCAATCTCTGGCAATTGGTGAATTTTTAGCACGAAAAATCAACACCTTGGAAGCCTTATCGACCAACACAATCATCATCGAAACTGCGCAAGCAAAGAATGCCAGTTACGACAATGCAGATGCCTCCCCAAGCGAACAAATTGCTCAAGTGGCTGCTCAATGGCCACAGATGACGGTTGACGATGATTTTGTGAAAGATATTCTTGAAGGGGATGTCGCGGTTGAACTTGAACAATACCAAACATTATTCCCAGAAAATACTCAACTCATTGTCACTGACAAATATGGAGGACAAATCGGAGCCACCCAACATACCCAAGATTATTACAAAGGGGATGAAGCATGGTGGCAAAGCACCTATGTCAAGGGTTTTGGTCAAGTTTATATCACCCCCCCCACTTACAATTCAGAAAATGATACCTATTCCATCACCATCGGGGTGCCTATTCATGGGAAAAAAGCAGATAAATCAGGAGAAATTGTTGGCATTTTAAAAGCAGAGGTCTCGTTGAACGCATTAAGTGATCTTTTGTTCAATGCTCGTTTTGGGGAAACGGGGCACATCGAAATCTTTTTAGCTGGTGATCGGCATTTGATTGTGGACGATAAAGGTGAAATTTCTATTACTGACAGCCCCTTAAATGCTGATGCCATAGCCTATATAAAAACGCCTGAAGAACCTTTCATTATCACAGATTTTGATCGTACCTCTCAATTTTTGAGTTCTGCTTTTGTCAATACGCTCACTCACGAACCCGCTGTGGATCGCTTGGGATGGATCATCTTAGGCCGTCAACAATCAGATGAGATTTTGGCTCCCGTTGAACAACAGCAAAATATCAACACGATTTTGGGTTTTATCGCGATTGTCTCAGCCGGTGTTGTGGCAGCTTATATGGGGCAGCGGATTTCTCAACCAATTTCTAACCTGACCCATGTCGCCCTGGAAGTCGCAGAGGGGAATCTCGATGTGCAGGCGCCAATCGAAACTCAAGATGAGATTGGGATTCTCGCATCCTCTTTCAATGAAATGACTGGGCAGCTGCGCGAATCAATTTTAACGTTGGAACAGCGGGTACAAAATCGTACGCAAGCCTTAGCCACCACCGTGAATGTGGGGCAGCAGCTTTCCACAATTTTGGATGAGGAGGAACTCATAACGGCCGTTGTCAATCAGGTGCGAGAATCCTTTGACTATTATCAAGTGCAAATCTACTTGCTCGATGAGGATCAAGAAACCCTCATCCTGTCCGCTGGTACCGGGCAGGCAAGCAAACAAATGATCGCCGACGGCCACAAACTCCAGATAGGACAAGGGCTCATCGGCCAAGCCGCAGCCACCAACATCGCCGCGATTGTATCAGACACCACAAAGGCAGCAGATTGGCTGCCTAATCCATTATCGCCAGACACAAAATCAGAAACGGCCGTTCCCATTGCCATTGGTGACGAAATTCTAGGGGTACTAGACGTTCAACACAACATGGTAAACGGACTCAAACAAGAAGATGCAGATCTGTTGCGCTCCGTGGCAAACCAGGTAGCCGTCTCCCTGCGTAATGCTCGGCTGTACAAAAAAACACAACAACAAGCCCAACGCGAAGCCCTGCTGCGGAACATCAACGAAAAAATCACCAGCACCACAAACATGGAAACAGCCATGAAAGTAGCAGTACGTGAATTAGGTTCCGCCTTAGGCACCAAACAAACAATCGTCCGCCTAAAACAGAATCATAAAAACAAGGGCAAAAACACACCATTAACTTAAAAACAAGCAGCAACCAAGCAAGCACTTACTCTGGAGAAGAACAGAATGCGTAACTCTGACGCACCGATCACAAATAATCAAAAAAGAACAGGGATCAGCTTGCGTACCCAACTAATCATCGGGGTGATGACCATCGTAGGGATTAGCCTCGCAGTCGTACTCATATTTTCCTTCACTCAACGGCAGCAGCTATCCAATTTCGTAACCAGCCTAGTGCGCCTTCAAGTAGACATACAAGCAGAAAACTTCCTGGTAGAAACAGTTGATGATGCCGCAGAAAACGCCAACGAATTCTTTGAAACCGTCTCTACTGAAGTTAAAGTCACATCCAGCTTCATGACCAGCCTTTACAACAACCGCGCATCACTCAACTCATCTAACTATTGGAACGCACAAGAAGAATTATCCCAATTTAGCGCAGGCCAATGGGGAAATTCCAGGTTAGACCCAGGGTCAATATTAGCCCCGTCCTCATTTGAACTAACCGACGAAACCGCA
This sequence comes from Chloroflexota bacterium, assembly GCA_002746795.1. Lineage (GTDB taxonomy): Bacteria > Chloroflexota > Anaerolineae > Promineifilales > Promineifilaceae. The sequence continues at coordinate 19,737 of PDQY01000036.1, forward strand.
GCAAAAATCAACACCACGATTTTATTAGACCTCATTGCGCCACAAGCTTTAAGCACCAATTCAGAATTAAAAGCCATCTATTTTGTCAACACAGAGGGCGTCGTCCAATACTACCCCAATATCGATCTGGCAAATATCGTCGGTGATTTTGACGCTCGCCAACGACCTTACTACAAAGCTGTCATCCCAGAGCACAACCCAGAGCGAAATCCATTTTGGACAGTGCCCTATTATGATGCAACTGACGGCAGTATTGTGGAAACACATAGCCGCCCTGTCTATGATGCCCAAGGTGAGTTCAAAGGGGCTGTAGCCGCTGACGTAAACATTGATACCGTAACCACCATTGTAAACAGCATTCAAGTGGGTCAAACAGGCTACGCCTTCCTCATCGATCCAAATGGGCGCTTTATTGTGTTACCTGAAGAAGCTCTAGTAGATTTTGGCTTAGGGATGGAAGCTCTGCCCGAAGGGGGAATCGCGCAGAAAACCATATTTGATATCAGCGAGGACCGTCGTCCATTCGCTAATCAAATGATCTCAGGGGAATCAGGTGTCGATAAACTCTCAATCGATGAAGAAGAACATTACATAGCCTTTGCCCCCATCGAAACAACGGGATACAGCTTGGGAGTCGTCGTTCCTGTCAATGAAATGATTCAGCTCTATTTAACCGTGCAAGAACGAACAGACCAACAAGAGGCACAAATGATGTTACTCAGTGTGGTTATTCTTATTGCCGTGCTGCTCATCGCCATCCTCTTTGCCTACATCGTTGCTCGTCTCATTACTCGTCCGCTGCAATCTCTCACAGATGCCGCAACAGAAGTAGCAGCCGGTAATTATGATGTTGAAGTAGATACCAGTATGGGCGGGGAAATTGGCACCCTCGCCCTTGCTTTTGACGATATGGCAAGCCAGGTAAATGACATGGTCGGTTCCCTGGAACAACTTGTTTCCAACCGTACACGAGCCTTGCGAGCCAGTATGGAAGTAAGCCGTAGTGTTTCTACCATTCTCGACCCCAAACAATTAGTGGCTGAAGTAGTCAAACAGGTACGTAACGCCTTTGATTATTACCACGTTCATATTTATGTCAGAGAAGCCGGCTCAAATGATTTGGTAATTGCAGGGGGAACAGGTAAAGCAGGGCAGGCACTCCTTGACGGGAGGCACACCATTGCCATGGGAACTGGTCTGATAGGACGTGCCGCAGCCACTCAAACCACCGTCCTCGTTTCCGACGTTTCCACAGAAGAAGGCTGGATATCTAATCCATTATTGCCAGATACACAAGCTGAAATCGCCGTGCCTATGATACTTGGCAATGAGTTATACGGAGTCTTAGACGTACAGCAAAACGAAGCGGGATCCTTAACAGAGATTGATGCCCAATTATTAGAGTCTGTTGCCAACCAGGTTGTTATTGCTCTGCGCAATGCTACCCTATTTGAAGGGGCACAAGCTCAAGCAAGGCAAGAAGCGATTGAAAATGCGATTAGCCAAAAGCTGCAAACCGCAGCAGATGTGGAGAGCGTTTTAAAAATTGCAGCAGAAGAATTAGGCAAAGCGCTCAAGACTCAACGAACCGCAGTACAGTTGGGACACATGCGCCATGATAACCATGGTCACAAGTAGATACCTACAAATTCTTTAGAGACTCGTTTATGACTGTGTCTGAACAAATGAAACAAGAAAATCAACAATCTGGTAGTGGTCAACAGCTGTGGGATCTGCTTTCAAGACCCGCAAGCTCTATAACAGATCGTGCCCAAAGACGTGCGGCGCGTACACTTTCCGCCTTCTTGCTCACCATCTTTATCGTCATAGGAATTCGCCTCGTCGTCGATATCGTGAGCAGCAGCTATGTGGAAGAACTCGAACTGTTCATAGCTATTGCCTCTTTCGATATGTTGATCTTCATCTCTTACATCGTTAGTCGCACAAAAAAATATACCTGGGGGGCGACGATAGCTGTTTTGGGCACTATCATCATGGTTCTTCTCACCATCATCATCAGAGGAGATTACACGCCAACACGAATGTTTGCTAATTTAATGTGGTTAGTGCCAGCATTGATTTTGGGCAGCGCGTTTTCCTCTTGGCGAACCACAGCTCTCATCGCCGGTTTCACATTCATCTCTATCTGGTTGATGCCGACCTTCATACCAAGCATGGAAATGGATGCTGCCGCCAATGGGGTTGCTATTTTACTTGTGGTGTCCCTTTTGGTTGTGGTTACCGACCGGTTCCGGGATCAGCTTGAATCTGACAGGCGGGCGGCCATAAATGCGGCCAACAAAGAGCTTGAATTGGCGAGCCAGCTTTTAGAAAAACGTGTGAACGAACGAACCCGAGATCTGGAATTAGCAGCAGAAATCAGTCGGGTATTGTCACAAATCACCAATCTTGATGATTTGTTGCAAGAATCGGTGGAGAAAATCTGCACGCAGTTTGATTTATACTATGCGCAAATCTATCTGGCAGATCCCACGACAAACTCGTTAGCTTTGCAAGCAGGTACCGGGGATGTTGGTCAAAAGCTAGTGCGCAGAGGCCATCGCTTAGTCATTGGCTCAGGCTCTATCAACGGAGTGGCTGCTTCGGAAAAACGTGCGGTCATCGTTTCTGATACGGCTGCGAGTTTTATGTTTAAGCCTAATGCTTTGCTCCCCCGTACCCGCTCAGAATTGGCGCTACCTCTGGTTATTGGCGAGCGTGTTGTGGGAGTGCTGCACTTGCAAGGAACCGAAGTGAATGCGTTTACTCAGGAAAATTTACCTGCGTTTGAGGCGCTTGGTGGACAATTAGCAGTTGCTATTGAAAATGCTCAATTGTTATCTGATGCAGCTGAAGCCCGAGCCGCCATTGAGTCGTTTACTCGTCGAATTTCGCGGGAAGGCTGGGATTCTTATCTGGATGCGGTGTCTCATCCTCACTTCATTGGGTATTCATTTGCGGCAGATGCAGCAGCTCCCATCACTGAGCCATTCTCTCAAAAGTGTGATGAGGGCAATATGGCTCAGGTTCCTATCGATGTTGTCGGCGAAACGGTGGGCGCTATTCAAGTTGAAGCGGAGGAAGAGCGTGTTTGGACCGCTAAGGACCTCGATTTAATCCAATCTGTCGCAACGCAAGTGGGGCAACAAGTTGAAATGCTGCGCTCTCTTGATGAAGCCGCAAAATATCGCCAAGAAGCGGAACGGGCACTGCAACGAGTTACCCATGAAGCGTGGTTAACATATGAAGAAACGGCGGAGCTGGCGCATGGGTTTACGTATGATCAAGTGGAAGTTAAACCAACAACGGCCGTTTCTCTTGGTGATGATCCGGCTGATTTTATCCACCATGATTTAGCAGTACATGGCGAACCCATTGGCGAATTGGCAATCTCTAAACCGGAACAATTTGATCAAGAATTCACCGACAAACTGGTAACGGCCGTTGCCAATCAACTGGTGAACCACATAGAAAACCTCCGCTTGACCGAACAAACCGAAAAAGCCCTGGCAGAAACCCAACGTCAAGGTCGAGAACTCGCCATTATCAACCGTGTCGTTAGTCAAGTGTCTCAGGCTGGCGGCCTGCACAACAATATGCAAATCATCGTAGATGAGTTAGTCGAAGCCACACAAGTTGACCAGGCTCGCATTGCCCTCCTGGACAGCCAGCAGACAAAAGTCACAATCGTTGCGGAAAACTTCGACACCTCCACCAATCAGAGTGCCTTAGGCATGGAAATCCCCTTAGCCGGAAATCTATTAACACAAACTGTTCTTGAGTCGCAAAAACCCATCTTCATAAAAGATGTGCTGACATCCCCATACACAAAAAACATACGAGATATGCTCAAGGCACAACATATCCAATCCTTCTTAGTCATGCCCATTGTCATCAATCATGTTTCAATCGGCACCATCGGTTTAGATATTTTAGATACCAAAAAAACAATTACAGATGAACAAGTCAGGTTAGCAGAAACCTTGATGCTGCAAGCCGCAACCGCTATCCAAAAAGCCCAACTCTTTGAACAAACAGAGGCGCGAGCTGAAGAGTTGGCGGTAATCAACGAAGTGGCACAAATCGTGTCACAACAAAGAGAACAAACAGAGGTCATGCAAGCTGTCTATGAACAGATACAGCGGATTCTACCGGTAGACACCTTCTTTATTGCTCTGCACAACAAAAAAACTGGCAACATCGATTACCCCTATTGGGTGAATGATAATCGGGTTCAATCACATCCATCAGAAGCGCCGGAGAGCCATAACGCAATTTACCAGGTGTTGCAAACAGCAAAACCCGCGCTCATCCACCAAACACCAAATGAAACTGGTGAATTGCACCCAAACCATCCGGGAAACCCACCTGCTTCATTGATGTATATCCCCCTTATCGCCGGCCAAGAGATCTTAGGAATCCTATCTATCCAAACCCGGCAAACCAATGCCTATGATCAAGGAAGTCTGGATCTCCTCGTTGGCATTGCCAACCATGTGGCCTTATCACTGGAAAACACACGGCTCTTACAAAACACGCAGCGTGCCGCCAAGCGGGAACAAATGCTGCGTGAAATCTCTTCGACAATTAACACCTCCATCGATGCTGAATCTGTGTTGCAGACAGCAGCCCGAGAAATTGGGCGGGCGCTAGGCATAGAAGCATATGTTTATCTTGCCGCACCTGAGCCAGAAACTGTTGAACAAGCAGAGCATACCCAACCCAACCCTGACCAAAAGGGCGGTGGCTATGGTTCATGATGAGGAATAATTATGATGACTAAAGTTAAAAATTGGGCAGCTCCTCCCCAATTTGATCGTGACAAAGATAATCGAACAGCTTATTTATTGAATGTCATCAGCTTCTCATACCTGTTGGTTCTGGGAGGGATATTTGCTTTGGGTGTTTTCCAAGGCGGCGTTTTCAATTTCGACAAAGACACGTTTTACGCGCTCAGTATCCGGGTATTGCCGTCCATCATCGCCTTTGTTTTCGCCCAGAGTTTCATGCGTACAGGCAAAATCATGGTGGCAACCCATGGTTACCTCGCCATTATCTGGCTCTCATATGTTATCGGAATATGGCTATGGGGTGAGGGTCAAGCAGTCACGTATTCCAATTTTGTGCTGGCCGTACTCATAGCTGGCCTGTTAATTGGCAATCGAGCCGCCTTGTTGGTGGCAGTGATGAGTATGCTGTTGGGTTTTGTGGCTTTCATTTTACAAAACCAGGGTCTGATGCACACCTCCCCCATCCCGGATGTTGAGCGTGTGCTTCGCGTTACCCTAAATTTGCTCCTGTCGGCCGTTTATCTTTCTCTTTATATTAGCCAGTTAGATGAAGCGTTAGCCAGTTCCAAGGTGGCCAATGAAACGTTAGAACATATGCGGGACAACTTGGAACATCAGGTTGGCGAACACAAACGAGACCTCAAACTTGCCCATGAAATTGGGCGTCGCATCTCTGAAATCAGGGATGCTAACCAAATCTTATTTGAAGCTGTTAAGCAGATTCACCGTGAGTTTGATTTGTACCTTGCTCAGGTTTATCTCGTGGATGATGAGCAGGAAATGATGCTGCTGCAAGCAGCAGAAGGTGAGGTAGCCAGTCGTCTATTGGCTCAAGAGCACTATCTAGCTATCAATACGGCCTCAATCAACGGAACGGCCGTTTCTGAAAAACGTACCATTGTCGTGTCTGACACCATTCAAGACCCCCGATTCCGCCCCAATCCGCTGCTTCCAGAAACCCGCTCAGAAATAGCTGCCCCCTTAATCATGGCGGATCGCGTTCTTGGTGTCTTGAATATGCAAAGCAGCAAGCCCCATGCCTTCTCCCCAGAAAACATCCCCACATTTAATGCCATTGCTAGTCAGCTTGCCGTGTCCTTGGAAAATGCAGCTCTAGTCAGTGACAAAGACAAGAACGCCGTCAAAATGGAAGCGCTGCTCGCTGATACTAAGCAACAAACACAACGCCTGGCTGCGTTAAACCAGATGGGGCAAGACCTGGCTTCCGCCTCAGATATCGATGATGTCTATCAAATTGTGGGCGCCCACATTCTGAACATTATCGAGGGAAACACAGCTTCTTTAGCCCTGGCATCCAACCAGGAAGACAAGACTGAAATCATCGTCTTACAAGGTCAGCAAAGAGCCTTACCCACGGGCATAAGCATCCCCATTGCGGGCACAGCCATTGGGTTAGCCATTCAAGAAAACCGCGTGATACAACTGCCACAAGAATCACCGCTGCCCACTTTTACAGATTCTCGGCAGCTTGCCCAGCAAGGCGTGCGCAGCTTCTTAACTGCACCACTCACGAGCCATGGTCAATTATTTGGCACGCTCAATATCGGCAGCCCCCAAGCTTATGCCTTCACTGAAGCAGATGTCAGTCTCATCCAACAAATTGCCACCTTATTAGCCACGACTATCCACAACAAAAATCTCAGTGAACAGGTTCAAAATTGGGCGTCCATTGTAGAAAGTCACCCTAATTTCATCGGAACTGGCACATTGCAAGGAGAAGCTATCTATATCAATCCAGCTGGATTAGCAATGCTCAGATTACCCGCAGACTATGATGTGAGAGGCTTATTGGCCACAGATGTTTATCCCGAAGAAGATGCGCAACGCCTCTTGCATGAAGGCATCCCAGCTGCCCTCGAAACTGGTTCTTGGACAAGTGAGGGTCGCTTGCTACGCGCAGATGGCAAGTTAATCCCGATTGAACAAACAATTGCCATCAACTTAGACGCAGATGACAAGGCCAGTCGTTTTAGCGTCACCATGCGGGATATTTCTGAGCGGTTGGAGGCAATCGAAGCTCAAAGGAAATTAACCACCCAGCTTGAAGAGCGCCTTTTGCAAGTGAATGCTATGCAGCGTGCCATGACCCATGAAGGATGGTCTACCTTCTTAACCTCACCCAAACGCATGATTCAAGGGTTCAAATTTGGTGATGAGCAGCTAGGTTTAATTACCACACGAGATGTCACCCAAGGGAGTATCCCCACCATCTTAGAGGCGGAGACATTCACACAACATGATCCCGCCACGGCAGCCGCAGCTGTTCAGGTGCGCGGGGAAACCATTGGCGTGATTGGGGCTAAAAACAAAAATGGGGAGCCTTTAGATGATGAACAGTTAGCCATGTTGAACAGCCTGACGCAGCAAGTTGCCAATGCATTAGACCGGGCTCGATTGTTTGAGGAAATGGAAATAGCCCGCGAACAAATGAACGCTCTCTATACCGGTAGTGAAAAGGTCGTTCACGCGCAAACGATCAGCCAGGTTTTAGAAGCGCTTGTCGAAGCAACAGCTCTTAAAAATATGGATCGGGTCAACATTCTGTTCTTTGATAAACCGTGGGACGATACCGAACCTGAAAAAATGACCATCGCTGCTGATTGGACAAAAGAAGCACAACCCCATCCCTCTGTTGGCATGGTGTATTCGGTTCAGCAACTGCCTAGTATTCGCCTGCTATCCAGGGACAAGCCTGTCATTTTCGATGATATTGAGAATGACGATTTACTGGGGTCTGGGGCAAAACGTTTAGCAAAAGCAGTTGGTGTTAAAAGTATTGCCATTTTCCCCTTAGTAGCTGGTGAGCATTGGTTCGGCATCCTGACTGTCCAATCTTTAGCAAATTTAAATTTGACGGAAAATGATATTCGCCAAATCACAAGTTTAGTTGAACAAGCCGCCTCAGTGAGCCAGACGCAGCGGTTGTTTAAACAAACGCAAAGCCGTGCTCGCCATGAACAGCTTCTCCGTGAGGTTACCGCAAAAGTGTATGCGGCTCCTGATGCAGAAAGTGTATTGAAAACGGCCGTTAAAGAGGTTAATCGCATCATGGGGGTAGACTCATTTGTCTACCTCGACCAATCACCAGCGCTGGCACCACTCGATAATGGGCATCACCTGGAAACAGAAGAACATACAACCCAGGAAGAATAAACCATGGATACGATAATAAAATGGTTAACACCTCCCCGATTTGAGGATCCAAATAAAAACAGAGCAGCCCAATTCCTTCATTACCTGCTGCTTTCAGCCTTAATCCTCCTGGGTGCATTCCTTGTATATTTAATCGCAGCCGGGGATAGCGCATTTCAACCATCCACATGGCAAATGCTAGGGGTGCTTTGGCTTGTTTTGCTTGGCCTGGAAATTAGCGTACATCATGGTTATGTGCTAGAAGCAAGCTACGCATTTATCTTAAGCAGTTGGCTTGCCCTCAACTGGCAAGCATGGAATGCCACCGGTATTCACGACACCGCTTTCATGGCAAACTTCATCATCATCGTCATTACCGCCTTGCTTTTAGGGTGGCGTGCCGCTGTTGCCATCACTGCGTTGACGATTGGTTATGGCTACGTCCTTGCTTACACCGAAACATATGAAATCATAACCTACCAGGAAATCAGCCCCGCCTTTAGCAGTTTCCGAGATATGGCAATCATTTTCACACTGGTTATCCTCACCCTCAGTCTCACAATTGCTTCTCTGGAAAATGCTATCAAACGGGCTCGTGCCAGCGAGGAATCTTTAGCCAATGCCAATGAAGAACTGCGAAAAGTGCAAGAAGGGCTGGAGGCACATGTTGCTGAACAAACCCGGGATTTGACACTCGCCACTGAAATCGGCCAAGATATATCCCAGATTCGTGATTTAGATCAACTGCTGGCAACGGCCGTTGAACGGATTCGTTCCCATTTTGATTTGTATTACGCCCAAATTTACCTGCTCAATCAAGACAACACCTTGCTCATACTCAGGGCAGGCACCGGGGCAGTGGGTAAAGCCCTGCTAGCGAGAAATCATCAACTCGATTTAGACTCCCAATCCATTAGCGGCCTGGCCGTTCAAGACAAACGCCCCCTCATCGTAACCGACACAGCACAATCACCCCTTTTCCGCCCCAATCCATTACTGCCCTACACCCGTTCAGAAATGGCAGTCCCCCTCATCATTAGCGATAAAGTATTAGGCGTACTCGATCTGCAAAGCACCACACCCGATAGTCTCAATGAAGACAATCTGACAGCCTTCGAAACCTTAGCTGGCCAATTAGCAATTACCATTGAAAACGCCTCACTATTCAGAGAACAACAACGCCTTGCCTCAGAGTTACAAGACAACACAAGACAATTTCAAGAAAACGCATCCTTCCTTGATACCATCATCGAAAATATCCCGACCATGCTTTTCGTAAAGCACGCCGACGACCTACGCTACCTCCGCTGGAACAAAGCTGGAGCCAGGCTAATCGGGGTGGCAGCTGAAGAGTTTATCGGAAAAACAGATTACGACTTTTTCCCTAAAGATGAAGCAGATTTCTTTGCCCAAAAAGACCGAGAAATCCTGGAAAACGGTGTGGTCGTCGATATTCCCGAAGAAACCATCGAGACAGTAGATAAAGGCACCCGCCTCCTACACACAATCAAAGTACCCATCTTGGATACAGAAGGTAAACCGCTCTACCTGCTTGGTATTTCCCAAGACATCACAGAGCAAAAAGAAGCCGAACGCATGTTGAACGAACGAGTTAAAGTGTTGAACCTGCTCAATGAAATCGGTCGTAAAGCAGAAGAACAGCTTCCACTTGATGAGTTCCTCACCTATATCGCCAATCAAGTGCCAAACGGCATGCAATATCCTGAACTTTGTCAAGTGGCGATAACCGTTGGTACTGAGATTTACGGCAACCCTCAAAGTATCGACCTACCCCACCAAATTGTAAAAGGGTTGCGCGTTGAAGGTGAGCAGGTTGGCCAAATTTACATCGCCTATACAGAAAACAAAAGATTCCTCAACGAAGAGAATGCCCTCATTGGCAACATTGGTGGACGCATATCAGATTATATTGCCAGTCGCCGCCTCCTCAATCGTGTGCAAGCTACGGTGGAAGGATTGCAAACAGTAGCTGAAGTTGGCACCGCCATCACCAGCCAACAAGATACGCAACAACTCCTGCAAAACATTGTGGATCTAACCAAAACGCAATTCAATTTCTACCATGCTCAAATCTATCTGTATGATGCGGCCATCGCTGCTTTAGCCCTGGCCGCAGGTGCAGGTGAAACTGGGCGGCAAATAGTCAGCGAATCCCAGCCAATACCATTAGCCACGCCCCAATCACTGATAGCCCGCTCGGCAAGAGAGCGCCGCAGCCTGGTAGTCGCTGATGCCCAAACAGATCCAGACTGCGTGCCACATCCGCTTCTGCCGGGAACGCGCTCAGAATTGGCTGTACCTCTAAGCGTAGGTGAACAGTTGATTGGTGTCATGGATATACAATCTTCCGAGAAAGATGGCTTTTCGTCTGAAGACATTAACATTCAAACCACATTGGCTTCTCAAATTGCGGTCGCATTGCAAAATGCAGAACAACATGAACGAACACAAGCTGCATTAGATGAAGTGAATGCGCTGCAACGAACGCTAACTCGTGAAGGTTGGCAAGCTTATATGACCGCCATAAATCGCCCGACAAAAGGATTCAAAACATCACAAAATGAAATCCAACCGATTCTAAGTCATGAAAACCACCAGACGAAGGGAAATGATGATGATGATAAAAACATTGCCATTGCCTATCCCTTATCGGTTCGTGGCACAGCTATTGGGCAAATCGGTGTCACCAGTAAAGGTAAACCCCTGTCTGATGACGATCTAGAACTCCTTGAATCTATTTCAGAACAGGTTGCCGAAGCCTTAGAACGAGCCAGGCTATTTGAAGAAACAGAAGTGGCACGCAGTCAAACAGAAGCCCTGTTCACAGGGAGTGAAAATGTGGTTCGTTCTACTTCGCTAGATGAAATCTTGCAATCACTCGTCAAGGCGACTGCCTTGAAACATATGGAACGTGTTACGTTACTTCTTTTTGATGAACCGTGGCAAGAAAACCCACCGAATTATGCAACCATCTCGGCAACCTGGTTAAATGAAGGCATGGAAGGGTTGGTCGAAATTGGCACCACTTATGCCATAGACCAATATCCTTTGCTCCAAGCGCTTCACAAGGACTCTCCATTTATTATTGATGATTTTGCGACAGAGCCACGTATCGATGAGAACAGCTATCGTTTATTGGTTGAGGAGTTAGGTCTGCATACAGCCATTACCATTCCCCTTGTTTCGGGTGAACAATGGATTGGGATTGTGTTGGGCTTATCGTCTGTTGCCTCCCAAATCGGAAGTAGTGATCTTCGGCAAATCATAAGTTTGGCAGGGCAGGCTGCTACGATGGCACAGTCTCAACAACTTTATCAAGCAGCTCAATCTCGCGCCCAACACGAACAAATTCTCCGGGAAGTGTCTGCTCGTGTTTCCGCAGCAGTTGATGCCGAATCGGTGCTGCAAACAGCCACTCGTGAAATTGGACGGGCGCTGGGGCTGGAAACGTTTGTTTACTTGAAGAAAACATCTGAAGAGCAGTAAGTTCACCTTAATCGAGTGATTTCATCATCAGGATCCGCTTATGACTGAGTTTACAGAATCTACACCAACTTCTCAGGTTATGATTCCAAAATCAAAAGGCAAGCTGCAAAACCGCATCACATTGCTGCTCATTGCTACTCTTATTCCCATTTTGCTTGTCTTTGCCTGGTTTGACATTACTAGCCAGCGTCGAAATGTAGAGGCTTTAATTTTGGAAAGAGCGAAAGCAACGGCCGTTACTGGGGCAGCAACCATTAGCCACCTCCTAGAACAGGCCATTGAAAATGGTGAGCTAACGAGAGAAGCAGTATTTGATAGAGATTACCAAGCGTTCTGGGAATTTGACCCATCCACCTATCCTGATTTTGCGGGAGACACCCAATCTTTAACAAAATATCACACCGCTTACGATGCCTATACAGATGAACATTGGCAAGAATTAATTGATCCATACTTAATGGGCGAAGACCTCATTTTTGCCGTGCCCGTTGATGTCAACGGCTATCTGCCCACACATAACACACGTTGGGCTAGTGGGGATGCCAGTCCAGCCACAGACCGTTCTAAGCGCATTTTTAACGATCCGGTGGGGATTAAAGCTGCTCAAAACACCGACCCCACCATTCAACAAATTTATGAGCGCCCCGGGACAGGCGAAACATTGTGGGACATCTCAGCTCCAATCTATGTTGACGGTGAACATTGGGGAGCGTTTCGGGTAGGGGTAGCCCTAGCAGCCAACCAGGAGCGGGTCATCGCCCAAACCCAGCAAACCGTGGGAGGATTAAGCCTGGTTATTATTCTCGTTTTTTTCTTTTCGCTCCTGATGGGTCGTTATGTTTCCGCGCCCATCATGGCACTCACCACCGCCGCCACACAAACGGCCAGTGGCGACCTTAGCCACCAGATCACCATCGAAAATCGTCAAGAAATCTCGACTCTGGCTTACGCCTTCAACAGCATGACCCAGCAGATTAGAGACCTCATCGGCAATCTGGAAAGTCGTGTCGCGGCTAGAACGCAAGATTTAAACCTGGCAGCAGAGATTAGTCGTCAGATTACTCAGGCACGTGACGTGGATGAGATATTGCGCCAAGCCACAACGTCAATTCAAGATCAGTTCAATTTATATCAGGTGCAAATTTATCTGCTAGATCACAATGGCGAGAATCTAATTCTGCGAGCCAGCGAGGGGTTTGCCGGCTCCCGTATCCTGCACACAGAACATACATTGGCCATTGATGAATCTTCTCTGAATGGGACGGCCGCTTTGAATAAAGAAGCTGTCATTGTGGAGGATACGCAAAAAGACGGCCGTTTCCGCCCCTATTCTCTCCTGCCAGACACACGGTCAGAAATGGTAGTGCCCATTATGCTAGAAGATGATATTTTGGGCGTCCTCGATGTGCAAAGCAGTGAAGTGAAGGGGGTAACCGCAGAAATTCTCCCCGCGTTTTCGGTTTTAGCCGGGCAGTTGGCTATTGCGATTACCAATGCGCGTCAGAACAGAGCCATTCAAGAGAACCAGCTTCTCATGCGTACAATTATCGACGCATCGCCCGACTGGATCTTTGTGAAAAATCAGGACTATCGCTATCAATTGGCCAACCAAGCCTACGCTAATTTGTTCCATATGACCCCTGAAGAGCTCATTGGCAAAACTGATCTTGATCTAGGTTTCCCCGAAGACATCGTCAAAGGAAACCCGCAGAAAGGTATCCGCGGATTCTGGGAAGACGATCAGGAGGTGATGAAGAGCAAACAGATGAAGCTGTTTCCAGAAGAGCAGCGAGAGGTTGAGGGTCAACTTATCGTTCTGCAAACGGCCAAAGCACCGCTGATGGATGATGAAGGCAGCGCCACCGGTGTGGTGGGCTTTGTCCATGACATCACAAATCGTAAACAAGCAGAGATGATCATTGCCCGTCGGGCGGAAGAGTTGCAAGCAGTGGCTGAATTATCAACGGCCGTTGCTGAGACGAACGATCCGCAGCAATTAATTCAAGAAGTGGTCGATTTAGCTAAACAGCGATTCTCGCTCTACCACGTTCATATTTATCTATTAGATGAATCGGGCGAGAACCTGGTGTTAGCGGCTAGTGCGGGCGAGGCTGGGGCAGCCATGGTGAGTGAAGGCCATTCAATTCCTCTGCATCAGGAACAATCTTTAGTGGCTCGAGCAGCACGCACCCGCGACGGGGTTATCGTCAATGATGTGACGACAGACCCTGGATTTTTGTCCCACCCACATTTGCCGGCAACACGTTCTGAAATGGCCGTGCCCATAATTACAGGTCGTAGAGTTTTAGGCGTTCTCGACCTGCAATCAGACGTTATTGACCGCTTCACAAACCAGGATGTGCAAATTCAATCGACACTAACAGCGCAAACGGCCGTTGCCCTGCAAAACGCCCGCCAAAGCCAACAAATTAGAGCCGCCCTGCAAGAAGCAGACACCTTCCGCCGCCTGGTTGAAGAAACACGGCAAGGTGTGGGCATTGCTGATACCCAGGGACATGTTTACTACGCCAACCAGGGTTTAGGCAACATCGTAGGCAAGAACGTCGATGACATAGTAGGAAATCCCTTGTTTGGCCTGTATCCCACCAACATTCAAGCGCAGTTCCAGCAAGAAATCATCCCTGCCGTGCTGGCACAAGGTGAATGGGAAGGTGAGCTAAGAATTCTAAATCCGCAAGGAGAAGAAATCCCCACCTATGAAAACTACTTCATCTTACCTGATGAAGCAGGTAAACCGGCATACATAGCCGCTATCGTCACAGATATTTCTGACCAAAAAGCAACCGAAGAAAACATCCGAGCCAATCAGATTTTGCTGCGTACCATCATCGACAATATCCCCGACTGGATCGTCATCAAAGACCTGGACCATCGCTTTGTCCTTGTTAACCAGAGCTTTGCCGACCACAGAAAATTAACCGTAGACGACATCATTGGCAAAAACGATCTTGAATTGGGCGATCCTGAAGAAGCCGTCTTAGGCAATCCAGAAACCGGCCATTTAGGCCATTGGCATGAAGACGATCAAGTTACCAACACAGGCCTTCCCCAAACAGTGGAAAGCGCCATCACAGAGAAAGATGGAACACCCGTTTACAAAATCACGCGCAAAATAGCCCTTAGAGACGATCATGACCACATCACCGGGCTTATGATTCTCTCTCAAGATGTCACCGAAATACAACGGGCACACAAAGAACAGGCGCAGCTCGCTCGAGAAATGCAAGAGCAGCTCGAACAAGTGAACGCTTTACAACGCGCCATAACCCGCAAAGGGTGGAAAGCATTTTTAAGCAACCAAGAACGAGAAGCGACAGGCTTTGCCTTTGCCCCCTCCGTGGAAACAGTGCTGCCCTTTGGTGAAGATAACTTGCCAGAGGCTTTAGAAAACATACCACTTGACCTCGATGAACTCTCATTCAATCCCACGAAAACGGCCGTTAATATCCCCTTGCAGTTACAAGGTGAATCGATTGGTGTCATCGGCGCCCGTTCAGCCAACGGCGAGCCAATCAGTGAAGAGCAACAAGCCTTGTTAACCACACTCACCGCCCAAGTAGCCGCGTCACTCGACCGCGCTCGCCTATTTGAAGAAACAGAACTTGGCCGTCAGGAAATTGAACGACGCGCTCGAGAATTAGCGTTAATGAACGAAACAGCAGAACTCGTAGCACGGGAGCTAAACCTAGAGCGTTTACTCGAGTCTGTTTATCATCAACTCAAAGATGTCATGGATATAGACGCCTTTTGGGGACAAGTGTGGAACGAAGAAACAAATGAGATGAGCTATCCGCTGATTTACGATAAAGGAAATCGTTATCAGCAGGAACCTCGCCCTGTTGACCCAAAGTCCGAAACTTATGCGCGTTTATACGCTGGCAAAACTTGGACACTCATTCACCCAGAAGAAAAAGAACAAGACCAACACCAAGCAAACTACGAAACAGTAGGTGTAGATGAAATCCCCAACATGAGTGTATTTGTCCCCATGCACGTTGGTAACAAACCAGTAGGCACCTTGTCTATTCAAAGTTATTCACGAGTTTTTACTGAAGATGAAATCACGCTGCTAGAAGGCATTGCCAATCACGTCGCTCTCGGTATTGAAAACGCAAACCTTTTCGCCCAAACTGAGCTGCGTGCCTCAGAACTGGCGATCATGAACGAAATCAGTGAACTATCCAGTTCCCAATTAAATCTGAACGATTTGGTCACCACAGTAGGCGACCGCCTCATGGAAACCTTCTCAGCCCAAAGCGTTTATGTCGCCTTGGTCAATGAAAAGACCGGCGTCATGGAATTTCCATATTTTAGCCACCATACCGATGGCGCCTTAAATATTGCCCCCAGGGCATTAGCTGAAAGTGGTGGATTTGCGGCTCAAGTCTACCAAACAAGACAACCGCTCATACATCACTACCTTGAAAAAGACAGCACAGCGTCTATCGCCTCAGCAGGTGGAGAGACAACGGAGATTGGCGATGCGTCAGATTCTTATATTGGCGTCCCTATGATCGTGGGAGAGCAAGTCATTGGGGTGCTGGGCTTAAACAGTCAAAAAGATATGCGCATATTTGATGACTCTGACATCCCGCTGCTGGCCACACTCGCCAGAACAATCGGGGTATCTCTGCAAAATGTG
Source organism: Chloroflexota bacterium (assembly GCA_002746795.1). GTDB lineage: Bacteria > Chloroflexota > Anaerolineae > Promineifilales > Promineifilaceae. Next base: position 35,850 of record PDQY01000036.1, read on the forward strand.
CTTCAATTCGAGGCTGCGCAACGCCGTGCCAATCGGGAGGCGATTGTGAACGAGATCAGCCAAAAGATTCAGAACGCCCCCACAGTAGAACGAGCAATGCAAACGGCCGTTGCCGAACTGAGCAAAGCCCTAAACCTGAAACGCGCCGTAGCCACACTAAACAAACCAGAAACATAAACCGGGGTGAGAACGATAAGTGCGCATCCATAAATAAGTGACAGAATGGCATCATCAGTTTCAAAGGACAGTAAGGAAACAACTTCATCGTATTATTGAATTTCCATTCCTAAGGTGTAGAGACAGTCATGGACACCACAAAACCTACTCAGACCAATCAGCTTAAAAAAGAAGCCAGCCAACTTCTTACCCATCTGCAAGCGCTGCAAGAAGTTAACCTGGAACTCTCACGCACCACTTCATTAGAAGAACTGTGCCGTAAAGCCATAGAACTTGGGCGTTCTCGTTTAGGTTTTGATCGACTTGGCCTTCTTCTCTACCACGAAGCTACCAATACGATGCTGGGCACATTCGGTACCGATACGCAAGGGCACATCCGTGACGAACACAACTTCCAACAAATCGTTGAAGAACCTAAGCACCTTGAAATCTTAACCAGCAAAGAAAAAATCAGTTTCTGGGAAGATGTTAAGCTGCGTGATAAAGGCGAAGTTGTCGGCACCGGGTGGAACGCCATCGCCGTTTTATGGAGCGGTGAAAAGGGTCTTGGTTGGTTAGCCGCCGACAATCTCCTAACCCATGAACCGCTAAACGCCCACCAACTAGACATCCTCCAGCTTTACGGTGCCAATTTAGGCCATCTCATCCTGGTCAAACAACTGGAACAACAGCAACAAAACCGGCTCGACCATCGTACACGCCAGGTAGAGATCTCCACACAGGTGGCACAAGCCATCGCGGCGGCCACCAATCTTGAGAGCCTTTACCAGCGTGTTGTCACAGAAATTAAAGAACAATTCGATTATTACCACACACAATTACTCCGCTACAACCCTGAGCTTGATGCTGTGGAACTCATCGCGGGATATGGCGATATTGGGGAGCAAATGCTTGCCGCTAAGCATCAAACACCCAGGGGAGAAGGCCCCATTGGCACAGCCGCCACCACCGGCAGGTCAGTTCTGTGCCCCAACCTGTTAAACGATCCAGATTGGACCCCCGCCCCACTCCTGCCAGAAACGAAAGGTGAAATTGCGGTTCCGATCAAATTAGAAGATGAAATCTTAGGCGTACTCGATGTGCAAAGCGACACGCCTGACGCGCTCACCAATAACGATCAACTCCTGCTAGAAGGTTTGTGCGGGCAAATCGCAGTCGCCATTAACACCACTCGCCTCACAGAAGAACGCCGGCAAACAGAAGAAGCGCTGCAAAAAAGCCAGGAAACCTTACAAAACACCCTCAAACGCCAGCAAGCGCTGCACCGTGTCAGCCTGGAACTATCGAGTATTCAAGACCCAGATGAACTCTACCAACAAGTAATCCTCAAAGGGCAAGAACGCCTAGGCCTGGATAGAATTGGGCTGTACCTCATGGACGCTGAAGCAGAAGCATTAGTGGGCACCTTCGGGGTGGATAGACAAGGGAACGTTCACTCCATAAAAGATCATAAATTGTTTTTCAGCCAAGGCGATTGGGTCAAAAATTTTATATACAATGAAGATCGCCTTATTGCTAATGAACATACAGAACTCCTTCATGAGCGGGAAGTCATTGGATATGGCTGGTATTTTTCTGCGGCCATGTGGATTCGTGACATCCCCATTGGGGTCATGTTCGCTGACAATTTAGTCAGTCAACAGCCATATGAACCACACTTGCCAGAGCTGATCACTGCTTACAGCACAGATGTGGCCAATCTCATCAACCGTTTGCATTCAGAACAACGTCTCCGCGAGCGTGAACAAACGATCCAGGATTTCCTGAAAAAACAACAAGAGCTTCATGAAATCAGCATCCAATTATCAAACCATGATTCGCTGGAAATGTTATTTCAGGAAGCGATCATGCTGGCTCAAAGCAAATTAGGATTTAGTCGCATAGGCTTATATTTGTATGACCCTGATAAAGATATGGCTCACGGCACTTATGGTGTCGGCGTTGATGGCAAGCTACGCCATGAATACCACTTGGTACATCAGGTGGGGCAAGACCCGTGGATGCAGCGGTTCTTATACCACGGGGAACGTTTAGAGGTGAATGAGGATGCCCCTCTGTATGAAGATGGGGAGGTGGTTGGTCACGGGTGGAACGTGACTGCGGCAGTATGGCAGGCAGATCAACCCATCGGGCTGTTATCTGCCGACAATTTACTCGATCAGAAACCCCTGGAGACTTACCAACCAGAACTGCTTACTGCTTTGGGAGCTACCATTGCCAGCCAAATCCGTCGTATCCAAGATGAATTGCAAAGAAGGGAAGCTGAAGCTGCTATTGTGCGCCAGGCGGCGGATCTGCAAACTGTGGCAGACCTCAGCACTCAAATCACTTCTATTCAAAGTCCGCAAGCGTTAATGGAAACTATCGTGCAAGAAACCCAAAAACGGTTTGATCTCTACCATTGTCGTATATTTCTTGTGGATGAAAGCGGTAAAAATTTGCGTATTCACGCTTGCGGCTGGCACCCAGAGGCAGCACAGCATGGTACGCATGGCGATGCTATCATTGCTATTGATGCCCAACAGTCACTGGTGGCCCAAGTTGCCCGTTCCAAACGGCCTGTTGTTATCAATGATGTACTCAATGCTCCAAACTGGCTGCCCCATAAGCTGCTGCCACACACCCGGTCTGAGCTGGCCATTCCGATGATTGTCGGTGATACTGTGGTGGGGGTGTTTGATGTGCTGTCGTCGAGGAAGGATCGCTTCGACTCTGACGATGTTAAAATCCAAATGACGTTGGCGGCACAAACGGCTGTCGCTTTAGAAAATGCGCGTTCGATTGCCCGGAGTGAAGAAGTTATCCAAGAGATGAATGAGTTGACTCGCCGCTTGACGCGCGAAAGTTGGAGGGAGTATTTAACGGATCTGGAAGAAAAAGATACTGAAATTGTTTACCAGGCTGGGGAGTTCAACTCTGTTGAGCCTGAAATATCGGAAGCTGACACACAGGAAACGGCCGTTACCAGCAGCAGTTATCTATCCCAGTCATTATTGGTTCATGGCGAACCCATCGGCCACCTATCCGTTTTCAACGATGAGGATACCCCGGAAATAGAGGGAGACGCAGCCATCATGATGTCCGCCATTGCCGAACAACTTAGCGCTCGGGTTGAAAACATTCGTCTGACTGAACAAACACAACAAGCGTTAGCCATCACCCAAGACCAGGCGCAGCGTCTCGGCTTGCTCAACGAAATCAGTGCGGAGATGAGCAATGTAGAAACATTGGAGCAGGTGTTTGCCGTCATCTTCAACCGGATTCCTGCTTTGCTCAACGTAGATAGAGTAAGTCTCACCATGCTCCGTCCTGACAAAAAGTCATTAGAAATCGTGGGGTATGAAGGTGAAGAAGTGGGGGAACCAACCGGCACCATTATCCCCTTGTCTGGCACAATCATGGAACAGGCCATCAACGAAAATCGGGTTCTTAGCACAGAGATCCCTCGTTCAGATAGCATCATTCTATCTTCGATGGTTGCCCCGCTCTTCACGGCAGGACGGCAAGCCATTGGCACGTTGAATATTGGCAGCAAGAAACCCCATGCACTCACAGACAGGGATCACACGTTGATGCAGCAGTTAGCGACCATGCTCAGCTCCGTGATTGAAAACAAGCAATTGCTGGCTAAAACCCAGGAACGTGCTGCCCAATTAGAAACATTGTCACATGTAGAGGTCGCCTTATCCCAGGCTAACAGCGAAGAAGAAATTCTGCGGTCAATCATGCCCGGTTTCAACCTGGTAAATGCCACCGCCATTGCCCTTCATTATCTAAATTATCAGCCAGATGGTGTGATAACCTTGGATATGTTCAGCTTCGTGTCGAATGGGCATTGCCTGGTTGATGATGTCCTGACACGAGCCACAGACATCCCCCTGGCCGCATCCCCCTTAACGCCGCTATGGCAAGACAACCCTAATGCCATCACGTATATCACCGACATCAGAAATCACGAAAAAGCCAATGAACAACTGCTTGAGCATGCCCAAAAATCTGACTGGTTGAGCGGCGTCATCATGCCCCTCAAGCGTGGTGGTGATGTGCAAGCACTGCTTTGTCTCACCTGGAAAGCTCCCCACGAGTTTACAGAAACTGAGCAGTTCGTGTCAGAACGCTTGCTAGAGCCTGTTTCGGCTGTTGTTTCTAGTCGTCGAGCGCAATTGGCTCAACAAGAGGCCTTAGCTGAAACGGCTTCACTTTACCGCGCCAGTGCTGAAATGAATGCCGCCCAAACGTATGAAGATATTCTCTCTGTGGTGCGCAAATACACCATTGCCGGGCGTGCTGATGTGAGCGTGAGTTTCAGCATGTTTGATCGACCCTGGTTGAAAAACCAAATGCCAGAATACATTGAGATGCAAACTTACTTCACTACTCGTGAAAATGTGCCTATCCCCACCCGGTTCCCATTGGAAGAATTTCCTGCCGCCTCACAGGTGCTTAAACCAGATGAACCGACGGTGATTGCAGATTTGGAAGATCCAGACTTGGTGATAGATGAGCATATCCGTGCCCTCTACACCAAAGTGTTTGGGGCTAAAGCAGTTATTTTTTCACCACTTGTCGTCGGGGGGCAATGGATTGGCTATATCAATGTTCTTTACGGGCATAAAACCAGCTTTTCTGAAGCGAGTATTCGCCGATTGACATCCATTTCAGGTCAGTCTGCGGTCGCTGTTCAAAACCTGGGCTTATTGGAGGAAACATCACGTAAGGCACAACGTGAGAAATTATTGCGTGAAATCACAGACCAAGTTCGTCGTTCAGCTGATATCGACACAATTTTGAAAACGGCCGTTCAACAGATTGGCCATGCTTTAGGGAGAAAAACCTTCATCTCATTAGAAGTTAGTGATGTAAAACCGGCCACTGCCCCACTTGGCGATAAGAACGGAACACAACATGAGCAAACCCAAGACACCTAAAAAGACCTCATCAACCGATGCTGTGGTAGATTTAGAGCGCCAACTTCAAGAAGCATTAGCCGTCCAGAAAAAACAACTCGAGGTCGGTCGTGCCCTGGCGCTTGCCCAAGATAAAGAGGAAGTACTCAACATCCTCTTAGCAAAAGCAGATTATTATCCTCAGGCCGCCCTCTCCATCACCTACCTGGATGCCAATGTCAACGGCGAACCATTTGATGTTATCATGAGACAAAGCGCTTTTAAGAGTGGTATCCCCACCCTGGCCGAAGGGGCAGAAACAGCCTGGAACAATTCCCTAATCTCCCAACTAGACTCGGTGGCATCCTATTTTGTAAGTCATGACATCACAGATGATTCTCGGGTAAATCAAAACATTCAAAAGCGCTTTGACAGTATGGCTGTCAAAGGATTTGCCATATTCCCCATCATTTCTGGTGATGACTGGTTGGGAAATATGGCTGTCATGACTAAAGAGGAAAACTTCTTCACAGAACAAGTGCTTTCTTTTTACCGCTTACTGGCAGAACAAGGCAGTATGGCGCTGCGCGGGGCAAGATTATGTGATGACATGAAAATGACATTACGCCGACGCAGCCAGGAAGTCTCCCTGACTATCCAAATCGCCCAAGAAATTGCAGCCGCCTCTAATTTGATGGACTTATACAAGCGCGTGGTCAATCAAATCAAAGAACAATTGCACTATTACCATGTTCAGATCCTCCGGTACGACCCATTCCTGGATACGGTGGCTCTCATTTATGGGTACGGGGAAACAGGGCAGAAAATGCTCGATTTAAACCACTCCATGCCCTTGGGTGTGAGCCTCATCGGCACCGCTGCAGCCTCCGGTAAAACGATCTACCAGGCCAATGTGCAAGCAGCCCCTGACTGGCAGCCTAATCCCCTGCTCAGTAAAACCAAAAGCGAGATTGCTGTTCCCATTAAGTTAAAGAACCAAGTTTTTGGCGTGCTGGATATTCACAGTGAATGGCTGAATGGGTTTAGCGACAATGACCACCTTTTGCTTGAAGGGTTGTGTGGTCAGATTGCTGTCGCTATTGATAACACCAGACTCAGGGAAGAGATGGACGCCCGAGTAGAAGAGTTGACAACGCTGCAAAGATATATGAGCCGTGAAGGTTGGGAATCTTATCGTGCCTCCAAAAGCAAAGCTGCATTATCAGGCTACCAGTTCGACCATCAGGGCGTTACCCCCTTAGCAAACGCGCTCGATTTAGAATCAACGGAAGCAATCGAAGCAGACACCCCAGAAACGGCCGTTGCTAAACAAACAAAAGAGATGCCCTTGGCGGTGATCAGCGGCGAAGTCATCGGTAAAATCGGCGTAGTTGAAGATGAAGAAAACCCGCTCACCAATGAAGAGATTGAATTTATTCAATCCGTTTCCACACAGGTGGCAGAAGCCTTAGAAGCAGCCCGCCTCTTCGAACAAACACAAGACGCCCTCAGCGAACAAGAACGATTATCCACCCAGTTAGAAACAGTCGCTCAAGTTTCCACCGCAGCCTCAACCGTCTTAGAAGTCGATGTCCTGCTGCAAGCCGTTACAGACCTGACCAAAGATAGTTTTGGGTTGTACCATACCCACATCTATCTGCTCAATCCAGACAACAACACCCTGGTGCTGCGAGCTGGCGCTGATCAAGTTGGGCGATTAATGACATTAGAAGGCCACACCATCGACCTCAATCATGAATCCGTTGTCGCCAGAGCCGCGCGCACCAAAGACGGCATTGTAGAAAACAATGTACGCAAAATCGTAGATTTCCTGCCCAATCCATTACTGCCACAAACCCAAGCAGAACTAGCAGTCCCTCTCGTGGTAGGCGAAAACCTCATCGGGGTACTTGACCTGCAAGCCGATCAAATAGACTTCTTCACCGAAGAAGATGTGAACATTCATCGTACCCTCGCTTCTCAGATTGCCGTTGCCGTGCAAAACGCCATACTATTCGCTGAACAAGTTGAAACATCAGAAAAACTGCGTGAAGTAGACCGGCTTAAATCAGAATTTCTGGCCAGTATGAGCCATGAGTTAAGAACACCACTCAACTCCATCATTGGGTTCGCCGATGTTTTGCTTGAAGGCTTAGACGGTGAACTCAACGAACGCATGGAAGAGGATGTGAGCCTCATTCGTAATTCAGGACACCATTTGCGCGAGCTAATTGGTGATATTTTAGATATGTCCAAGATTGAATCTGGTCGTATGGAAATGCGCTATGAAAACGTAGATATGAACCAAATGGGGAACGACATCCTCGCTAATGCAGCACCTCTAGCTGAAGCCAAGAACCTGGCACTCCGCTTCAACATTTCAGACGAGATTGGTATCATTGAAGCTGACCGCATGCGCATCCGCCAAGTCTTATGGAACATCATGGGCAATGCTATCAAATTCACCGAAAAAGGGAGCGTCACCTTGAGCATGGAACTTAAAAACAACAACTTGCTTGTTGGCGTTCATGATACCGGCATCGGTATTGAGGCAGAGCATATCCCCATCGTATTTGAGCAGTTCCGCCAAATTGATGGCAAGCTAAATCGGAGCGCAGGGGGCACAGGCTTAGGTCTGCCAATTACCAAGAAACTAGTTGAGCTGCACGGTGGTGAAATTTGGATTGAAAGTACGATAGGCATAGGATCATCATTCTGGTTCACTATCCCATCCGCTCAACGTTTTCGTAAGCAGAAACCAAGAACAGGCCCTCTTGAAGAAACATAAAATAATAGTGACGATACAGATGCAGCCCCAGGCAGATTGGCAAATAAAGCTTGTCCAATAAACGCTTGTCGGCGGAAAGTTGCGTTTGTTGCTCAATCACATCGGCCTGGCAACCCTGACGCTGTAGTCACAATGAGTACTGACGCTGTGGACCCGTGCCACCCACAATGAAGCACGCCAGACCGTGCCACAAGGATTTTAATAATGAACGTTTGCGCCGTACAGATAGAGCGCGGCAATTTTGGCAACAAAGCCGCCATCCAGCAGCTATATGGTCAGAGTCATTTTTACAGTCAAAGTTGAACTATCTACATGACAATCCCCGCCGGAAAGGCTTGGTATTGGATGGAACAGCATGGCGGTTTTCATCAGCAGCGTATTGGTTATTGGATATGCCAGAGAAGAGTGATGTGAAGCTGAGGTGTATGAATAGTAGCGGAATAAAAAGCGATAAACTTCAAACCTACCACAACTCTTAGCCAAACCTTATTTTAATTTTTCAAATTTACACAAAAAATTAGAAATAAGATTGGGCAGATTAAATGCACAAACTTTGAATTGAGCAACTGAACCGCTATTGCTTATACACCTTGTTAGTGGCAGGCTTTCTTTTAATAAATCATAATTTTCTTAGAATTTGAGATTTTTGTTTTTTTACCA
>PDQY01000133.1 GCA_002746795.1 Chloroflexota bacterium
TTTTGAAGTGCGTTTTGATGGGGATGGAAACGGCCGTTTTACCCTGGACGAAGCCATCGATCCCTTCGGTTATCTGCCCAATCCCGCCTATCCTCAAGATCCCTGGAGCCAAGACTTTGAAATAACGGATGGACGGGGAGAAACCTACCAACATGCTAGACAATCCCGATTCTACTTGTGGCGTTACATCAATGGCACGCTGGGTCAAGTTGGCGAAAATGGAGGTGGTCTCATTTTGGGGCAAGTCGATACCGGATTGAACCAGGTCACGCTATGTGCGCCAGCGGGAAGTTTGCCTCCGGCTAGTGCTGTGGCTCTGGCCTGGGCGCCGGATCCCGTTGATGTGCCGGAGCGTGTCGGGGTGGGCTTGGGTTGTGTGCTTAGTGTGGCCGATAATCAGGGTGAACAACTTACCCAGTTTGCCCAACCTGTGCGTTTGGCACTCCCCTTGGACGCAGCTGATTTAAGCCAGGTTAATCCAGAAACCTTAACCCTGTATTGGCAAGACCCCACTGATGTTGCCTGGCAGCCTTTACCCACGTTGATAGACGAAGGCAAAAATATTGCGGTTGCTGAAATTAACCGCCCGGGCGCTTGTGCCTTACTAGCCGAACCATTGACAGACATCATCCCGCCCCGTTCATCCATTGAAATCAATGGGGAAGTGGCTGGGGATGGCGTCTGGGCAGATGCGGTGACGGTATCGATTCCAAGCAATGAGGCTGACAGCCAAATCGAATACAGTGTGGATGCGGGCGTGACCTGGCAGCCATACAAGGAACCCTTCATTTTGGAAGCGGAGGATGTGCTTCAACCGCCGCCTGACGAGCCACGTGAAGATTTTGGCAGTGGCGCAGGACGTTTTTTGGTATTGGCCGTGGCTACGGACCATGAAGGAAATAGGGAGAATCCACCGGCATTCCGCTATCTCCTCATTAGCCCAGACGCGGCTGCTGCTGAAGGAGATGAGCCCACACCAACGCATACTCCGCTCTCAGCGGGGGCAAGTTGTCAGCCAGAAATCACGGTTGAGGCTAGTTTTGGGGTGAATGTGCGGCGTGGTCCTGGTTTGAAGTATGGCATTGTGACCTCGCTGCCTCAAGGTGCCACGGCTCCGGTTATGGGACGTAACCGTCTGGGCAGTTGGTGGCAGCTAGACCTGGATGTGGGGACAAGCCGGGAGTATTGGGTGGCGGCTGATGTTGTTAAGGAAATTTGTGTTGAGGATGTGCCTGTGGTGCCAACGCCGGCTCCGCCCACCGCCACACCGACTGCCACACCGACTGCCACCCCCACGATGACGCCCACACCGACTGCTACCCCGACGATGACACCAACCGCAGACTTAGACTTAGAAGCCCCAACTGTCTCTATTGCGCATACGCCATTGCTCCCTTCCAGTGCAGAGCGGGTGGTGTTTGTGGCTCAGGCAGAGGATGATACGGCGGTGGCTCGTATTGAGATTTGGGTACGGGCGCCGGACGAATCGAGTTTAATTCGGAGAATGGTGTGTGAAGATGTGACGGTGTGTGTTTATGAGGCTGGTTCATACCCAATTGGCGAGGGTGAATACCAGGCGTTTGCCTGGGATATGGCAGATAATCAGGGGGTAACGGCCGTTTTGCCATTGACAGTTGTGGCGTCTGGGTATCCGTGATAGAGGAACGGGTTCATATTCGTCATCGGTCTTTGCTCCTGGGTTGTGTGTCTTTAAATCTTGGTTCAAAACCGTTACAATCTTCTTATCCATCAGGGAAATAAACTAAATAGGAGAGTGAAAAGTGCCTGACCAAGCGAAGTCTAATTTTGATGTTCTGTATGAGAAAATTGAGAATGCTGTCAGTGATTTGACGACGCTCACGGTGATAACGGCCGTTGGCGATGTGAAAGTCAGTCAAACGGCCGTTCAAGAGGATGGGAAGAAAAAGAGGGTGCGCAGCGAAACGTATCAAAACGCCAAAGCCATCCTGAGCAAAATCGACCTGATTGATGGTGACATCAACACCGTCATGGATGAAGCGTTTGTCAATGATGCTGGTTATGCTGGTCTTCGGGATGATCACCTGAACCGCGTGCAAGATGCCCAGGCTATCGTCGATAAAAATATCAAAACCTTACTGGGCATGGTCAAAACCGTTGGTGATATTCTCCGGGAAATTGATACCCAGAAAGCAAACCAATAACAGCGGAGTGATCTCATGGCGGATACAGACCCCGGCAAGGCTTTGTCGCAAGCTTCCAACCAGTTCACCAACATCGTCCAAGACCTCTTTAAAATCGAAGTCAACATCATTCTGCGCGATAATATCACTGCCCAGAAAATGCCCAATCCCAGGCATGCTTTGCTCGACATTGGCAAAGAGTATTGCAAAGCGTTGGAGGAAATGGAGATTTGGCGCCGTCATCATCGGAGCCGGACAAGACGGGAAACGTTCCTGGTTGAAAAGGATGTATTTGCTAACATGCGGCAGAGAATGGGCTATCTGACGGAGGAGGAGGCGGCCACCCAAACGATTGATGCCAGCCAACAGGGGCGGATCGTTTCCCCCAACGTAGCAGATGAACTCGGTGGCTTTGATGCCTTTGATGTGATTCGGAATTGGGCAGACAGCTTGCTCGATGATTTGGAAAAAGAGAGTTATCTAAGTCCGGCACAATTAGCGGTGCTGCCGCGCATCAAAGACAACTCTGACTTAATCAAGGGCATGTATAGTGCCATCTGTCTGCGTGATCCCGTTCTGAATGATCCCCAGCAGCAAACCTCCTCTGGCAATCTAGCAATGCGCCTGGCTGAGATGTCTGAAGATGATATGACGCCTAACACTGTTGTCGAGGAAAGTAAAAGAATCTGTAAAGCATTGGGCAAACCAGAGCATGCCTATGATTTAACTAACGAGTACACGCGCTCTGATCTTGTGAACCGGGCAGGGATCAAACCGCTGCCCCTGCGGGATTCTGACCTGGTGATGATTCGCAAGGTGTGGGAACTGGGCACAGAAGTGATTGCCATGCAGACGATTGTGCAGGTAGATGGCGATGTGATCACGCGGCTCAATCCCGACTACATGAATGAAGAGGCGTACCCCAGGCTGCATGAGTATCACAACAAAGGGGTTAACATCGCCCTGGAGCATTGGTCTAATTTGGTGAATGTGGCCAAGGAACTGATCATCGCTGCCGCGAAGGGTATCTCGAATCGAGTGCGTGCATGAGTAGCTGGCAGGATTTGCAGGCGCTGCTGGAGATGTATAGCTCTGGTGGCTTGGTGATTATGACGGGGATGGATGGCGCTGTGGCGGAAACGGCCGTTTCTCCCTCCTCTACCTATAATGGCAAAACTTACACCCACACCGGTATACGTACCACCATCCAGCTTGATTCAGACTATGTGACCATCATGTCAACGGCCGTTATGCAGCAGCCTGACATCTGGCAGAAACACGTCAGCCAGGTGGAAGCCAAACTGGCGATTTTGAAGACATTGCAGGTATGGGCGCAGCGAAGCTGGCTGTTGTTCATGCTCATCCCCCTGGCCTGGTATGGCTACGATTTCTATGACTTGAGAGAGGCGCAGTCCATCCAGGAAGCATGGTTCTTGCTCTATCCCACCTTGCTCAGCGGGGCTGTCGTCGTGGGACGCCGATGGCTGCTGCGTGGCTTACAGGCAACCATGCTGCCGCTCACTAGTCGAATGGTTAGGTGGTTTGCACAGCGTCAATTCAAGCAGTTTGTGGAGGATATGGAGTAACTACCTGCCCGAACTGACTGAAATTAAGCGATTTGCGTTAGTTTTCAGACGGAATTTAGCTAATTTGCGTCAGTTTGTTGACGCAAATTAGCTGTTTGTTTATCATGTCGGTATGATCAATCGATTTTACGATGACCTGATTGATGAATATTTAGTGCCCAATAAAGCGCTGCTGATCTACGGTCCCAGACAAGTTGGCAAGACAACGCTTGTTACACAATACTTAGAGCGTTGTCATGAGCAAGTTTATAGTTCCAGCGGCGAAAATGCACAATTACAAGCGGTACTGAATTCCAATGATTTCTCTCGCATCATCCCCTATTTCAGTCATTATGATTTGGTGGTCATTGATGAAGCACAGAAAATAGAAAATATTGGGCAAGGGTTGAAGATCATTGTTGATCAGATTCCTGGCATCAAAGTGATTGCAACTGGTTCTTCCAGTTTTGCCCTCTCAAACAAACTTGGAGAGCCGTTGGTTGGCAGGCAGAAAGTAAAACACCTGTTCCCTGTTTCTGTGCAAGAGTTGACGGACAATTATGGTGGCGCTTATGTATGGGAAAATCTGGACAATTTGTTGGTTTTTGGTGCGTACCCTGAAGTGATAACGGCCGTTTCCCTCATAGAAAAAAAAGAATATCTTGCACAATTACGGGATGCTTATCTCTACAAAGATATTCTAGAACTGGAACAGATTCGTGCATCAAAAAAGATTCTAGATTTGTTGCGGCTCCTTGCGTATCAAATTGGCTCTGAAGTGTCTCTACAAGAGTTGGGGAACTCGTTAGGCATGAGCAAAAACACAGTTGCCCGGTATCTTGATTTGCTCGAAAAAGCATTTGTTCTAATCAATGTGGGGGGATTTAGTCGTAACTTGCGCAAAGAGGTAACCAAAACATCCCGCTACTATTTTTATGACTTAGGTGTACGCAATGCCATCATCAATAATTTCAGTTATCCAAATGAGCGGACAGATACAGGACAGTTATGGGAGAATTTTCTTTTCATCGAACGGATGAAAAAATTAGAGTATCAGCAGATTTTTGCCAACTTCTACTTCTGGCGCACCTGGGATCGGCAAGAAATTGATTTGGTTGAAGAGCGTGACGGGAAATTGTTTGGTTATGAGTTTAAATATGGGCAGAAAACTCCCAAAGCGCCAAAAGCATGGCAAAAAGCTTATCCAGACGCGGCATTTGCGGTGATCAATCGAGACAATTTTCTAGATTTTGTTTCGTGACAAAGCCCATGTTTGCCCCCAGCCTGGAGGCTTGAGCATACCTTTCACCACAAATATTTTGGCCTGAAGCGTAAATTCGTTGTGCCCTTCCACCCCCACGAGACAATTTATCTATTGGCTTGTATCCGCCTTGATGCGCGGCGGCCGTTCTCCGTAATATTGGTAATAAGTCACTTCGATGTTGCCATTGTAAAGTTTGCGTTTGCGATCCGGCCAGGAGCGTTTGAAATAATGAGGAAACTTCTTGTCGGCGGTGAGAATGTAGACAGACCACCCCTTTTTCTTGCGAAACATTTTGTTGAGCGAAATGTAGATGCGGTTGATCTCCTTAAAATCATACATGCGCATGCCGTAGGGTGGGTTAGAAATCATAATGCCATACTGGCGGTCGATCCATACATCTTGCACCGCTTTGACGCCAAAGGTGATGTCGTTAGCCACGCCCGCCCGTTCGGCATTGGCTGTGGCGGCGTGGATGGCGTGCTCGTCGATGTCGTAGCCCCAGAGGGTCAGGTGGCTGCTGTGGTCGATGGCCTCCCTGGCCGACTGGCGGGCTGCTGTCCACGCTTCCGCCGGAATCACTGGCCACCCTTCTGCGGCAAACTCACGGTTAAGGCCAGGCGCGATGTTGCGTCCCAGCAGGGCAGCTTCAATCAAAATGGTGCCAGCACCACACATGGGATCGATGAGCAGTCGCTCTTTTTCCCAGAAGCTGAGTTTCACCAGAGCAGCGGCCAATGTCTCGGTGAGGGGTGCTTCCCCAGCCTCTAAACGATAGCCGCGTTTATGTAAACCTGCTCCCGACGTGTCCAGGGTGATGAGAGCCACATCTTGGCGCACCGTCACCTGGATGGTGAAATTAGCCCCCGTTTCTTCAAACCAATCGCTGTCGTATGCAGATTTGAGCCGTTCGACCACTGCCTTTTTGACGATGGATTGGCAGGTGCGGTCACTTTGCAAGGTTGATTTAACCGTTTTGGCGTTGACGGTGAATTTGCCATCTTCGGTAATCCACTTTTCCCAGGGCAGAGCTTTGGCTTGCTCAAACAACTCGTCAAAGGTGGTGGCGGGAAACTCAGCCATCTTGACGACGAGGCGGTCGGAGTAGCGTAAGTTGATGTTGAGACGTGGAATGTCAGCCAGCGTGGCCTCAAACTCGATGCGTCCTTCAGAGACACGCGGCTTGTCAAAGCCGATCTTGATGACTTCGTTTTTGACGAGCTTTTCCAGACCAAACTTGGCGGTGGCGATCAGGGTGATATTTTCCATAAAGAGAGTGTAGGAGGAAACGGCCGTTCTGGCAATGAAGGCGTGAATTTGAAACAAAAACACACAGCTTCAAGGAGACGGGCTGCTAATGTTCTCCACTGGGAACGAATCTAGCCTCAACCGTCTCTTCACGTCCTGGCATGATGACCCGTATAGCTGTGAACAACAGCAGCGCCATCAAAATGCCGCCAGCCAGAAACGGCGAACGCAGACCAAACGCCTGGAACATAATGCCGCCGATGACGGGGGCAATGGCATTGGCGGCACTGGAAAACGAGGAGGAAATACCGAGCATCCCCCCTGCTTCCTGGGCGCTGATGCGTTTGGTGATAAGGCTGTTGATGGCAGGGCGCAAAATGCCGCCACCAATCGACACCGGAATCATGGCCAGCATCATCCACACCATGCCCAGCCAGCCATTGTGATCATCTGGTGGCAGGTCGATAGAAATATCTGCTGCTGCTGGCGTCTCGCCCACGGTGGGGTTTCCGCTTTCGCTGAGTTCCGCTTCAAGTGCGGCCAGTGAGTAACCCGGCATAGGTTGGCGAGGCGTCAAGCCCATCAAAACGAGACCAACAGCCAATAAGGCCAACCCGCCAAACATCAAGCGCCTATCACCAAAGCGGCGACTCCATTTGCCGATGAAATACCCTTGCACCGCCACCACAATGACGCCGATGTAGACGAACAGTACTGCATTGCCAGAGGCATTGAAGCCTAAGTTTGACAGGGTAAACAAGGCCAATAACTGCTCGAAACCACCAAAGGCAAGCTGTTGGGCAAACATGAGAACCAGCAAGAGACCAACTGTAGGATGGGTAACGGCCGTTACCATTGACTTGAACGAAAAAGAGGGTTTATCATCACCACTTTGACCCCGTTTTTCTTCAGGTAAAGTCTCTTTGAACCAAAAGGTCGTCAGCAAAATCGAGAGCAGCGAGAAAAATGCAGCAGCCAAAGCGGGTGCGCGATAATCATTGCCGCTGATTGCCAAAGCGCTATAAGCAATGACCGGGCCAATGATGAATCCCAGGCCAAACGCGGCTCCGATAAGCCCCAACCCCTGCGTGCGCGTCTTTTCGCTAGTGCTGTCTGTGATGGCAGCCTGAGCCGTGGCGATGTTGGCGCCAGAGATGCCATCAATGATGCGTGCCACAAACAACATCAGCCCAGACGTGGCCAGCGCCATCAAAATGAAGCCGCTCAACGTGCCTATCTGGCTAATCACCAGGATAGGTTTACGGCCATAGCGGTCAGATAAACGCCCTAAAGTGGGCGCACCGATAAACTGCATGAGGGGGTATGCTGCACCTAAAACGCCAATCATCACCGGCGTCAGACCAAAAGATGCTGCATACAAGGGCAGCAGCGGAATGATGATCGTCAATCCCAACAAGTCGATCAGGACAATGACAAAAATGGGCAGGATACGTTTGAAATCTAATTTCTCTTCCGCTTCAGGTTCAACAACAAATTCTTTTTCGCTTGTCATGAGGTAGTCTCCAGATACAGTAGTTCTTAGATTGCACCTATCGCCAAGAAGGGGGCAATCCACTAAAAATGCTTAAAACGGCAGCAGCACACGATCCCAGGGAATCCCAGCTAAAATCAGCAGCATAGCAATGGCAAAAAAGATGGCGGTACTCTTGTGCTTGTTTACGTCTGTATCTGCTTTTTTGGCGCGGGAACGGCCTATGTGGGCAAACGCCGAAGCCGCAATCATTATGAGCAGATGTTCAAACAGGAAAAAACGCAGGCTTGGATTTCCGAGTGCTGTGCCGATGTCAGAGAATGCAGTTTTGGTGATGCCACTGAACACAAAATAAAGCAAAAAGCCAAGTAAAACCTGCACATCCAGGCTAATGGTGAACCCAAGCCCCAACTTATTATCTAAGCCTTGCCATTCTTTTTTGCTAGACCATCCGTTAAAAGCCTTAAGAACAGCAAGGAGACCCAAAATCAAAACTGGCCAACGTAAGATATTATGAATCGCTAAAACAAATTGTTCCATGATTAACTCCTGTTTATTAGTTGCCTGCTTTTGTTGAGAGGCGTTCGATGACGCTTTCCAACCAGTTCAGTTCTGATTGCAGATGAAGGTGTTGGTGTTCAAGCATAAATTGCAGCGAGCCAGTGTGGGGGGGGGCTTGCTCGATGACTGCTAACGCATTGACCATTTTTTCTCGCCGTTGTTCCAGGAGGAGGATGACCTCATCTGCGGGTAGATTTTCGAGGAAAGTCAGCCCCGTGTCCCCAGGGAATTTGGCAGGTAAATAAGCAGCTAGATTTTCGCGCAATAGGGTTTGCAGGCGTGCTTCACCGACAGCAGTGAGACAGTAGACACGTTTAGGCGGGCGGTTGCCTTCCCGCTCTTCAGTGCGGGTCACGTAGCCCTCTTTGGTCATCTTTTCCAGCAGGTAATAAGCGGTCGATTTTTTGAGATCGACACAAGTCTGCATGAAGCTATCAATGAATTCATGCAGTTGATAGCCATGCATTTCTCCTTTTTGCAGTAAACCGAGCAGCAGTAGTTCTCGTTCCATCTTGATTTCACCTATGTCTAACATTGAATAGTCAGTTTTGACTATTCAATGCTGAATTATAGTACAAGATTTCACAAAGTCAATGGAATTGGGGAAAAATGAGCGGAGATTAAGGATATGAAAAAGCAACTTGGTTCTTTATCTCCCGATTGATTGATTTGTATTGATGAAGGAACCAAGTTGCTGGTGGATATTAGTTGGCTTTGACTTCTTCCCAAGTGACGGCGTTATTGCGGGCAGTGATGGTACCTAGTTTTTCAGGGAATAAGCCGGTCATGTGGTACATGATTTTGGCCACATGGTGGTGGCTGGTTGAAATGAAGTAGGTAAATTTAGACTGGGTGCCGCCAGCGGCTGTCCCGGCCACATAGAGTCCGGGTACGTTTGTCTCCATGGTGTCAGGATTGAAGGTGGGGGCTTCTGTTTCTCTGTCCAGCTCGACGCCAGCTTTAGCAAACAGGCTCATATCGGCGACGAACCCGGTGGCTAAATAGACGAAATCAGTGGGGATGTGATGAACACGGCCCGTCCTGAGTGTGGGGTTGCTTAGCTTTGTTGACGTGTCGGAGGAGTTGTTGCCGGCGCTATCTTCCACCTCTTCTAAAACAACATGCGTAGGTGTGATCTCTACAGGCACTGTACTGGGATAAAATGTAATCTCGCCTTTTTGCAGCCGATCACCCAGATCCATGCTCATGTGGGGTTTGATGCGCTCCCAGTTGAAATCTGGCCGACGATAGCTCAGCGCAACCTGAGCGCCAGCCCGCCAACTGCGCAAGGCTCCTTCCACTGCCGAATTACGTCCGCCGACCACGAGCAGTCGCTGGCGGAAATAGGGGTGCGGCCCAGGGTAGTAGTGTGTCACGTTGGGCAAATCTTCGCCAGGAATGTTGAGCAAACGTGGCGCTGCCATGCCGCCGGTGGCCAGCACGACTTGTTGGCAATGGATTTGTTTTTCGCCGGAAAGGGGGGCAGTTGTTAAGATGAATCCATCTGGCTGGCGTTGAATGTGTGTAACTGGCTCGTAGAGGCGCAAGTTCAAATCGAACATTTCCACCAGCATGCGTAGGTAAGCAAGATATTGCTCGCCGCTGATGGGGCGTTGATCCAGGTTATGCACCGGGATGCCGGCCAGCGCTACATGTTCTGAGGTGCTGAAAAAGTGGGTTTCAGGCGGCCATTGCATAAAGAAGTCGCCGACTTGCCCTGCTTCAATGAGCAGATAATCAATGTTTGCTCGTTCTAATGAAATGGCCAGTTCAAGGCCGATGGGGCCTGCTCCGACAATAGCGATTTGGGTGGTGGTATGTGTTTGTGTCATGGGATTCCTTTAATTGTTAATCGTTAATGGCCAGATCATACCACGAGACTGCATCCAGTGGTAAACGACTAGCCTGTGGG
>PDQY01000134.1 GCA_002746795.1 Chloroflexota bacterium
GAATTGTATCGCGTGGCGCCAGACAGTTCCATCTAACTTCTTGCATGCTGTCATCTTTTCATTCACCCTAACCTGGACGAGCCAGAACCAAAACATGTTCGCCACAAATGACACAAATTGCACCAATTTTGACAGTTTACTAATGGCATTGGTGGCATTCATGGCAGATATTCTTATTCACGGCACACCCAGTTGGCTCGTAAGGTACTAGTCATTTTTCACCATCAACTTGCCAATCTCTGTTTCACCCAAGCGCTCTCCGGTCATTGGCTCATAGAAGCCAACCACAAACGTATACTCGCCGGGAGCAGCCGTGGCAGGCATCGTGAGCGTGTGCTTGTCTTTGATGAATTCCCCCCATGTCCAGCCAGTGGTAGGGCGCGTCCAATGGTCAGGGATGGCATCAGATTGGGTGACAAGATTGCCATTTTCATCGCGCAAGTGAACAAACACACGGTAACTCATCGGCGTTTCGGCGCTGGCCTGCCAAACCAGTTCTATGTCGATAAGCCTACTGTCCACAGCCACCATGGAGTGACCGATCAATCTAGCAAAATCCACCGTAAAGTTCGATGTTATGTCTACCTCCGGCTGTTCAAAGATGCGGTCTGGCGCATCAATGTGCCATTGACCTAATTCAATGTTTTGCCCGCCAGCAGGAAGTATAATCTTGTACACACCCGTTTTCAATCCTGGGGGCAGCTGCCAACTTACTTTAGTGCGCAAAATATTTTTTGCTTCTAGACTGTCCAGGACAACGGCCGTTTCCGCCACAATCTCCTCATTATCATCAACCAGCCACAAGTCAAACGCGGTCTGCGCATGCAAGCCAGACTGACGACCCTGCCAGAGCAGCTCAACCGGTGCCAACTCACCTGGCCTCCAAACCACATCCGGCACCGTCCAGCCTAACAACGTCACCGCGACAGGCTCAGAACCCACATCAGCAGAAACGGCCGTTAACGTCATCGGGGCATAAGTGCCAACTTGCGCGGTCTCGGCATCCAGCTGCCACTCCCCGGGCAAAACACGCAAACGCCCCAGCCGCACCTTATCGGGTGCGCTGCCAATCTCACCGCCAGCAGGCATCAAAGACAAATCCGTATCACGGCGAAAAACGGCCGTTTCCAACCAATATTCACCGGGCGGCACCCCTGGCAGCAATTTCAAATCATGAGCATCCCGGGCATACTCGCCCGGCTGCCAGCTTTCCAGCGCCGGAAAATGAGTATAGTTAAACGGCCGTCCCAGCCATTGGCTCCACACCTGACCAGCCTCATCCACCACCTGCAAGCTAAACCCATACGGCACACCAATATCGCGCAGCGGTGTCCAATACTGCGTCACCACAAAATTCTCCGAGCCGGCAATTTCATCTGGCGCCTCATACCCCAAATGAAGGAACTCATTGTCAAACTGCACCACCACTGGATGAGCAACACCCGTCAACTGCCCATGCTGCAACCGATCCGCCCAAAGCGGTGATGAGACCCGATCCACAATCATCCATTTAACCGCCACACAGAACAACGCTGCCGCCAAGAACATAGGCAGCGCTTGACGATACGCCTGCGGGAAACGGGTTGGCTCGGGAGCCCTTTCCTTCTTGTGGCCAAGCCAGATGCAAACGACCAGGGCAACGGCCGTTACGCCGCTCACAAGCAACGCCAGCCACCGTAACCGCGTCGGACCAAAGCGAATATCCAGCACATGTTCACCGGCCGGAACCGTCACCTGCATAAACCCTTCAGGCGCGGTGATCGTGATGGGCAGAGAACGGCCGTTCAACGCTGCCCGCCATCCAGGAAAATAAAACGCTTGATACACCAAAGTCACTGTGTCCGCTGCCTCCAGTCGGTACACATCACCCGCTTGCCCTGACTGCCAATCTAACAAGGTCACAAAAGTTGCCGCAGCGTCCGTGTCCGGTAAGCGCAAGCGATTCACCGCACGCTCGTTCTGGTATTGTGCAATCAACACATCTTCCGGCGGCAAGCGCTGCACCCAACAGGGCAGCAGCTCCGCCTGCGCCTCAGCATACCATTGCTGCCATGTTGTCGCCTGGGCCAAATCCTCTCGCGTCGGTTGTACCGGCACAGGGCAAGGACGGGGATACAACCACGCCCACCCAGACAAGGAAACAAGCAAAGCGCCAAGAGCCAAAATGCCCGTCACCCACCACTTTTTTGAAGCCCACCTTGCCCCTTGAGCAACAGCCACCCCCGCCAGCAACGCCACGCCTAAACTGGCCAATCCCAAGAAACGTGTTGGCAGCTGGATAAAATTGAGCAGCGGCAAATGCCGCCAGCCCCCAAGCGACCACTGGCTGCTGAAGAAAACGGCCGTTATCGTCACCACAGCTAGCACCAGCAAACGCCGCCACCGCCGCAAACCCAGCGGCTGGCTTCTGTACCCAATCAGCGACACCATCCCTGCCAGACCCAACACCGCCTGTGCCCAGCCCAACGTGCGTGGAACGGGCGGATTCATTAAATGGGGATCAGCGGGATCAGCGGGCAGCGTCACCAAATCCCGCACCGGCACAATATGCTGCTCATAACTCGGCCAATCCTGATAGGGCGGGTTCGGCTGACGCGACTGCGTGTATTGCAGCTCAACCAGCCCCGGCAGCCAAAAGAACAGCGTCAATCCCAGGGCAAAGCCCAGCACCAATGCCACAGTACGCAACGACACAAACAGCGAAGTCACCGTGGGCGTCGTCCAAGAAACCAGAGCAAACATGACCAGCAAACTGAGAGCAAACAAGGGCACCACGTTGTGTGCTAAAATCAACAGCGTCCATAAAACAGTCGCCCGGGCTATCGTGTTGATTCGCGGATTGTCCAGCGCATGTAAAGCCGCCGCCAACGCCCACGGAGCCAACGCCAACGCCAACGTCTCCGGCAGCGCCCCGCGCTGGATAGCATCATACAAAAAATACGGCGCAAATAGATACGCCAAACCCGCCACAAAGGCTCCCACCGGCGCTAAAAACTGTCGCGCCAACACATATCCGCCCCAACCCGCCAGCCACAACACCAGCCCATACAAAATCTGCATCGACGGTCCAAAATCAAAACCAAGCAGATGGATAGTTTCCAACAGCCAATACGTCAGCGGCGCATAAAAGAGGAAAATGGTGTAGCCATAGCCCCGCAGCATTTCTGGCCCCCACTGCAAAAATGGCGCACCTCGCTGCACGTTGGCATGCAACTGAACAGTGCGGTAGAAGTGTGGCAGGGTATCGTCACTGCAGGGCAAAACGGGCCAAAACGCAGCCGCCGCGATGGTGGTCACGATGCCAAACAGCAGCCCAAACCAGAGCAGTTCTGCCCGTGACAAAGGGTGCCAATCCGCGAGCTTCGACCTCGTCATGGCGTCGCCTCTGTGTCACCAATGGTTATCTGCCCCAAAGGCAGCCGGTTTCCAGACCAAGAATCGGTGCTGTTGGTCAGGGGGAGGCGCTCAAATGTGGGCCAAGTGTACCAGCCAAGCCCCAGCGTGTATTCACCCGGGGGCAAGTGAGCCGGGATGGGCAAAACGGCCGTTTCCCGCACAATTTCTCCTTCATGCCAACGACTGGTTACTAAACACGGCTGCTGATCCAACTGCGCCAGCGGCGGCTCATCTTCTGCACCAGCCTGATAAAGATGAACAAAATAAGTGTGGTCAGCTGATAGGTGGCCTCTCGCCTGCCAGGTAAAGGGAAGGGTAACGGCCGTTTCCGTCACCACCATCTCCGGCCGACCCAAAAGCTGGATATTTTCACCGAATTGGGCGTTAGCCGTGGCTCGTTGTTCGTTATCCGCTGGTCGTTGGTTGTGTATGGGCACGTGGAACACAGAGAACAGTTCCTCGCCGGTCAACGGGCTGATAATCGACTCTGCCATTGCCCCTTGGGGATAGACAGCCTGTAGAGCCGCCAGGGTATCAGGCGCGGATGATGGCTTTAGAATGTAAGTTAACGGCCGTTTTCCCTCTGCCTGCCCTGCCAAACAATTGGCACCAAATTCTCGGATGTTTGAGCCACCCAGTACCAAATCAAACGTTGGCACTTCTGGTGCCACTTGCGCCGGCACAAGATACACAGTGTCCGTAGCTAACCTTTCTTTGGCCAACATGGCCGCTTGCCACTCCCCCACCTGAAATTGGTCATACAAAGCTGGCTCATCCGCCCAACGCTCAAAGTAATCGTAAGCTGTCGTGGCTAGAGAAAGCAGCAGCAGCGCCAAAACTGTAAGCCGTAAGCTGTCAGCTGTCAGCCGTGACCGATTCTCGAAACAGGGTTTACGACATACCGAATACGGCAAAGCCGCCATCGCCGCTAATGCCGGAATCGCGCCAAAGATACGTGTGTAGGTCGGGGCGCCATCGGTGAGAATGACGGGCAAGAGCATGACCCCTGCCCAACTGATGAGGATGATGGAGAACGGCCGTTTCCATCGCCACCCCAACACGCCCACACCCAACCAAAACAAAATCGAGAGGAACAGATCAAACAGCGGCCGCCCAGGCAAGTTGTGCCGCGCAATCACATCACCAAACCGAGGCAGTGACAAGCCGCCTACTGTGCGCCAGACATTGCGCAGCAGTGCCAACGGCACCGACTTTGCCCCTGGTCCCAACGTATGGTACGTGGTAATGCCCGCCCGCTCCGTAAACTGCTCCCAGTTCAAGAAAAAATATCTGCCCAACGGCGCAAACACCACCAGTGCCGCCAAAGTGAGCCACGCAAAATTCAACAAATGACGCCGCCAGCCAGCTTCTCGCTGATGCAGCAGCACCACCCCCCAATACGCCAACGAAACAGCAAAAGGCAAAAATCGCGCCGTATCAAAACTGTACAACGACAAGCCCAACACAGCCCCTGTTAATCCATACCAGCCCGCTTTGCCCTTCCGTAACGCCACCGCCAGGCACCAAAACACCAGCAAACTGGCCGGAGCCACCAAGCTTGATTCAAAACCGATGCGCGTGAACAGCAGAAAGGGGAAGGTGATGGCGAGGATGAAAGCAGCCAACAAAGCAAGGATTGACGATTGTCTGTCAGCCTCAATCGTCAATCTTAACGCTTCACGCTTCAAGCCAAAAATCGCGCGATAGCAAAAAAACGCCAGCCCCACCGTCAATGTACCCACCACAGCCAGGGCGTAGCGAATCGTTAAAGGATGCCCACCGGTAAACAGATTGGCGAAGCGAGTGAGGTACACAATGGCGGGATGCATCCCACCAAAGCTGGCTGCAAAATAAGGTGGGAAAACCCCCTGCGCCGCCGTTTCTCGTGCTGCTACTGCACTCCACGCCTCATCAAACCACATACCCGGGGGCAGTTCGTGGAGACGATAGAAGCGGAGGAAGGCAGCTATGCCCATGACGATGAGCAGACCAATGACCCATGACCAGCGGTCAGAGGTTGTCCTCTGCGTCTCTGCGTCCGCTTCAACCCGGCTCAGTACCAGTCTGCGTTGAACACCACTCATGGCAGCATCACATTGGGAATGGTAACGGCCGTTTCGCCATCATCCAGCACTAATCTCACACCCGCAGCTGGATCATACAGGCCAATCCGCAGTTCATAGCTGCCAGATGGCACATTTTCCAACAACAAATGATGCTCATCCAGGATGATTTCACCGGGCAGCCACCCTGTTGTCGGGCGGCGCCAAGCGGCTGGTACACCATCTGACTGTGCTACAATTTGCCCAGTTTCATCTACCAGATGGACAAAAACGCGGTAGCTGGTAGGAGTTTCGCTGTTAGATTGCCAGACCAGAGCCAGCGAAGGATGCTGGGTGAAGGACGCGGGATGCAGGCCATTGATACCCAGTAAAGTTGCGACTTCATCAAAGCGGGCATGGGTTTCAATGTCTAGTGGCGGCGCTTCAAAAAGGCGTTCTGGGGCGCTGATAGTCAAGTTGCCCAGAACGGCCGTTTCCTTGTCACATTCATCATCAACGCACCACAAAAGCTCCCACACATACTCACCACTGCCTAAATCAACAGGCAAATGGAAGGCATGCTGACCCAACCATAAATCACCCGTCTGAAATTGACTGGTGGGGAAGTTATCGTGGACGGGGGGCAAGTTTGCAGTGAAAACGGCCGTTCTCTCCTCATCGACCAAGGACAATCTAGCCACAGCATCACCAGTCAATGCTTCATCCACTTGCCAATATAACGAGAGCAAGAACGGATCGCCTGGAGCAGCAGCGTCTCGATCCAGGCTGACGCCAATGAGTGTGACGCCATCCCACGTTTGGCTGAGTGGATATTGTGGCACCAACGCAAATGTTTCCTGTGGGCGACGAACTTGTACTGTGCCCAAATTCAAAGTCGTTTGTCCATCTACCAAGGACACAGGAGCCAGGGTCTCCTCGTCAAATAACACCATTTGCACCATGTACAGACCGGGTGGCGTGCCTGGTATGGGTTCGATGAGCAGCTGCGAATCAGCAAACTGCTCAGGCGTCCAGGCAAACGTGGGCGTGGGCTCACGATACCAGCGCGGGGAAACGGCCGTTTTTGCCGACCACAGCAAGCCAGCCTCATCTACCAGCCGCACCGTCTCGCGGAAATCTCTCGCCACCGGCTGCGCCACCCGCCAGTTTGACTGCACCAAGTAGCTGTCATCTGCCGCCATTTCCCGCGCCTCAAGTTCATAACTGAGCAATTCCATGTTGTTGCTAAATCGGGTCACTGGGTCTGTCGATGTGACAGCACCAGGGAATGTTGAGCGCTGCCACGGAGACTCTACTCTTGGCAAAAGCCACACCACCACACCCCAAAGCAGCAATCCCACAACCAACAACACCACCAGCACGGCCACCTCGTCATCCTGCCGCGCAGCCACCCGTCCACCTGGCCACCTGGCTCCTCTTCTACCCATCACCACCAGCAGCATCCCCCCCAAGCTCACCAACGACACCACATTTGCCACCCATCTCAGCGGCGTTTCGCGGAAGGTGATGCTGATGTCAGAATCACCGGCAGGAACGGGAATGGTGATAAGTCCTGTGCCTTCGCTTGGCGTTATGTCTACTTTTTTGCCGTTAATTTCTGCCTGCCAGCCGGGATAGGCAAAGGTATTGGCTGTCAGCGTGAACGGTTCACGAGCAGACAGGGTGACGGCAAATTGCTTGGGGGTGTGAACGGCCGTTTGCCCACCGGTCACTGAGTTTGTCAACGTGTCTGGCAATGGGGCAAATGGGGTTACAGCCGGTTCTTCTGGCAGGTATGCTACCGTCAGCGGTAAATATTCACCCTTTGCTGTCGTGCCAATCGTCTGCGACGCACGCTCGAATTCCTGCATATCGGCAATTGTGGGATCTTCCAGGCCAGGGCAATAGCGGGCATCCCACCAGTAGAGATTGCCTAAAATCAAGGCAATGCCATAAATTGCGGCAATGATGAGTGTGAGGCGTGAGCCAGAATCTGTGAAAATATCTACGCTGGCGCCAATTAAAATGGCCAAACAGAGCGCAGCCGGTCCTAGCAAGCGCCACGGAAACTGCACATATTCGATGAGGGGCAAGCTGGCCCAAATCGGTTCGGAAACGGCCAACATCAGGAACAGGTAAACGGCCGTTGCCACACCAAAAAACGCCACCTGCCGCCGCCTATCGCGCTTGCGGGAGTACCACCATCCCACGAGCAGCGCGGGCAAAGCCAACAGCAGCGGAATCAATCCCAAAGAACGAGAGGGTGACGGATTGATAAGGTTTGTGTACATTGTCTGCGGCAGCGCAAACACCTCTGTCAACGTCACAAAATTACCCCAATAAACAAAAATCGGCGGCACCAGCAAACGATCACTATGGACAAAAGCGCGTTCAGCCATCGCTGGCAGCCAAAAGAAAGTTGCCAGACCCAGGCCGAGGAGCAAAGCCAGGATAACGGGAAAGCAATTTGCGGTTGAAGATTGAAGATTAGCCCTTGATGCCAACTCTTTTATTTTTAACCTTTTATCTGGCAATTCAACTAATCCATATAGGCCAAGCAGCGGAGTAAAAATCAAGGCAAATACATTATGCGTAAGCAGCACAGCGGCATAACTGAGCGCGGCTGCCACCAACCAACGATTCTGCCCAGACCTGGCCAGCCTCCCCATCGTCCACAGGGAAAGCGGCAGGAATAACCAAGCCATGGACTCCGCTAAATTACCACGAAAAAGGATGTCGTAGGCAAAGTAAGGGGCATACATGTAGGCAACGGCCGTTACCACCGCCGCTGATCGTGAAAAATGATCACGGGACAGCCGGTATGCGCTCAGCCCGGCCACATACACTCCCAAGGCAAACGTGACACGCATCCCGAGGTTGAGATTGCCAGCCAATAAACTCACGCCTTCTGCCAAATAATAGGAAAGCGGCGCATAAAAATTGAAAAACGGGAAACCATACCCTTGCGCCATGTCCGGAGCCCAACGGCTGAAAAAGACACCTTGCCGCAACAAATGATCTAACTGTGTTAAACGCAGCAAATGAAAAGCAGCATCGTCCGAACAAGGCAGCGATGGCTGCAAAATTGCCTCCAAGGCTACTAAACTGAGCGCCAAAAGGACGGCTGGCACCAGCAGCCGCGAAGCGCGGTACGTCTTGCTTAAGGCGTCATGCGTTGACTGTTTACTGTTCATTACTCACCATCCATTATTTACGGATCGCTGTCCGCTGTTCACCGTTCACTGGGTTTTACCTCAATTGAAACAGGAATGGTAATGGCATCACCGGAGCCATCAGCCAAAGGTAAACGCTTGCCAGTTTCAGCATCATACAGCCCTGTGATGAGTTGGTAGCTGCCCGGAGCCAAATCCGGTGGCAAAACAAGGGCATAA
Organism: Chloroflexota bacterium; assembly: GCA_002746795.1. GTDB lineage: Bacteria > Chloroflexota > Anaerolineae > Promineifilales > Promineifilaceae. Next base: position 8,831 of record PDQY01000134.1, read on the forward strand.
TCGTCTTGCACAAACTCGCCAAACACCCACCCTGTAGTGGGACGGGTACCGTGGGCTGGGATTTGGTCTTGCTGCGCTGCCAGGTTCCCGTTTTCAGCCAAAAGCTGCACAAAAACTTTGTAACTCGTATCAATCATATCTGGCGTCTGCCAATAAAGTGTCAGGGGGATGGTCGCGCCTGGAGCAAACGTTGCCGGGTCAAGTACAAACCCACGCAAAGAAATGCCTCCCATAAAGGGGATGGTGGATATAGAAACGGCCGTTTCCGGTAAATCAAAGCGCCGCTCTGGCACAGAAACCGGGAAGGTTTCAAGGGCAACGGTTGTCTCCTCCTCAGCAGCAGCAAGTCCCACATGCAATGTGCAAAGCCCAGCTTCAAACAGGTGTCCCGTGACCCCAACTGGCGGCAGCAGCACGTCAAACTCAGCTCGTTGAATTTGTCCGGGCTGCCAATGCATATTGGGGCTGAAGGCGCTATCCGCATTAACAGGCTCTGTGCGCCCCGCCCCATTTTCGCACTCCATCCAGAGATTCGTCTCATAATCCAACAGTGGGGCGTGGGGTGTGTGCCAATACAATGTTACTGGCACAACCTGACCTACTTCAACATCGGTCAATGGCGCGTCGAAACCCAAAAGCTGCACATTTTCTGTCAAAAATGGTGACGCGCCCCCATCCTCTGTTTCTGTTTTGCTGAGGGCAAGGTCAGATGGCTCCGGGAATTGTGTGGGCTCAAGTAGGACAATGTGCCCCAGCTTGAACTCGTTGCCAACTGCTTGCCCTGCTTCGTTTACCATGTCTAACCGCTGCCCTGTCTCCACATTATAAACAAAGACGACTAACTCGTATTCGCCAGGAGGTGTCCCGCGTGAAGCTGTCAGGTCATGCTCATCAAAGCCATACTCGCCAGCCTGCCAGCGCGGCAGCGGCAATCCGGCCGGATGAAAACTATCTGACTGCGCCACACGACGGCCGTTTTCCCCCAGCATCTGCACGCTCACACTATACTCTTCTGTGACGGGGGGCAGTGCCTGCCACACCAATGTTGTCTCAATTTGAGTGTCAGCGGGAATCGGATCTATCGGCAGCTCAGCCTCCAGCAGCTGGATGATGTTGCCAAAATTGATCCGGGGTGTGGTTGCCAGGGTTTGTGCGTCAAATTGCACGGCACGGAAGGGGGAGTTGATGTGATCGAGAAGCAGGGTTTTTAGGCCGAAGATGGCCAGGATGACTAAAGCAGCGGTGATGGTGAATTGTGAATGGTGAATTGTGAATTGTGAATTGTGAAGTTTGAATTGTGAATTGTGAATGGTGAAGGGTGAATGGTGAAGGGTGAATGGTGAAGGGTG
>PDQY01000135.1 GCA_002746795.1 Chloroflexota bacterium
TGTATGCTTGAAGGCAACTTCAAACAGCGAGGTGATATACGGAATGACAGATTGAGTTTACTCCAACCAGGTCTTTTGTTTATTTTGTGACCGTTTAGACGGCTCTTTTAGTTTTATGATGACTAACGGCCGTTGCCACTGCGTGGTGGCCACTTGGAGTAAATCATGCTTACCGTACATCAACTTGCGAAATCATTCGCCCTGCAAACCTTATTTGAAAATGTAACCTTCAGCATCAATCCCGGCGACCGGGTGGGGCTTGTTGGTCCTAATGGCTGTGGCAAAACGACCTTGCTGCGCTTACTGATTGGGGAAGAAACGGCCGTTTGCGGTCATGTCACTATGGCACCAGGTTTGCGGGTTGGCTATCTGCCTCAAGGCTTTGAATTGGATGCCACCGCTTCGGTGGCACAAGTGGTGGGTGAAGCAGCTGGCGACATTGCCGCTTTGGAAGCTAAACTAACGGCTGCGGCTGATGCCCTGGCGCGGCAGCCAGACAATGAAACCGTCCAGCAGCGTTACGACGACATTTTGCAACGTCTAAGTCAGGCTGATGCTGGTCATGCTGCCGCCATCCTGGCTGGCTTGGGTTTGGATGATATTCCACACGATTTGCCTGTAGGCCGTTTGAGTGGGGGGCAAAAAACACGCCTCAACCTTGCTTTTGTGCTGTTGGGCAATCCCCAACTGCTGCTCCTCGATGAACCGACCAACCATCTGGACATTGGCATGTTGGAGTGGTTAGAAAACTGGTTAGCTCATTTCCAGGGTGGCGTACTTATCGTTTCTCATGACCGCACCTTTTTGGATGGCAGTGTGAACCGCATTTTGGCATTGGATCCACATCAAAAAACGGTGCGTGAATTTGCGGGCAATTACACAGCATACCAAGAACAAATCCGGTTAGAACGGGAAAAGCAATGGGCAGCTTACCAGGATCAACAGCAGGAAATCCGGCGTGTCAAACAGGATATTGCCTGGGTTAAGGGACAAGCGGTGCGCACCGAAAGGGAAGCCAGTTCAGTCAGGCGGGGCGGTGAAATGATGAAGCTCAAGGGTTATAAAGATTACCAGCAGTCGATAGCTAAGAAGGTGGCGAAAAAAGCGAAATCCCGCGAGCGCAAGTTAGAACGTTACCTGGATGATGAGGAACGTGTGGAAAAACCGAAGCAAATGCGCAGTTTAAAGCTGGATTTTGGGCAGACGCAGCATTTGGGGCAGTTTGTGCTTTCGCTGCAGGAGTTGAGCGTAGGATATACACGGGAACGGCCGTTACTCAACAACCTGTGCCTACAAGTGAATCCAAAATCACGCATCGTCATCACCGGGCCAAATGGCAGCGGCAAAACTACGCTGTTGCGCACCCTGGCTGGGTACCTGACGCCATTATCCGGTGTGGCAGAATGGGGACCCAGTGCCCAATTTGGCTATATGACCCAAGAGCAATCGAATATTGACCCGGCTCTTTCCCCGTTAGAAACTTTGCGTCCCATCTTTGGCCATGACACCGCCACGCGCACATTTCTCTCTTACTTCTTGTTTGTTGGGGAGGAGCCGTTGAAGCTGAACAGCCAACTCAGTTTTGGACAGCGAACTCGCTTGGCGTTGGCGCAAATGGTGGCCTCTGGCTGCAACGTGCTGCTGCTGGATGAGCCTATCAACCATCTGGATATTCCGTCACGGGAACAATTTGAGCAAGCCTTAAGCCGTTTTCAAGGCACCGTCATCACTGTGGTTCATGATCGATATTTTATCGACCGCTTTGCCACAGAGGTGTGGTGGATTGAGAATAAGGAGGTGCGCCGCGTGATCCGAGAATCGTTGGCCGCTTGATTGAGCGGGCTGATAAGATTGTCCTGACTGTAAAAGCTGGCGGATGGCAAAGTTGCAGAGGTGTTTTACGCTTCTTTGTCTTTTCGATGGAGATAGAGCCATGTAGTTGAAAGAATGCCTGCTGCGCCTAAAATGCTCCAGCTCAGTTGGCTGATCCTTTTCTCCAGGCGACGGTTACTTTCTTGATCATCAATTGTGTGTACTTTTAGGCGCCCGCTTTCTAATGTTTTGAGTACGCGGCGAACCTGTTCAGGTGTCTCGATATAGGGGCGAATGGCTTCAACGGCCGTTTGCCAGGTGATGGTTGGCATAGGCTGTTCACTAATTAGCTCACGCCCAAATTTCTCCAGATAATACCAAGGATTGATTTCAGGATTGAGTTGGGAGACCAGCCCAGAGATCATGCCAAGGGCACGACCTAAATAGATGAAATCTTGGGGAACCTGGAAGGGGAAATCAAAGAGCAAATCCCGAAATTCACGGCTTAACTCTTGCACTTCCTGGGGATCGGGTTGTGCTAAATCAAGCAATTTTCGGCCCCAGATGCGATCAAGCATAATACCCAGCACTTCGGTAATTCGCTCCAGGTCAGCATCGGGCAGGAAGAAGCCTAAATCCTGAAATGATTCGGTTAAGGCTGGGGCATCTCGACGGTAGACGCTGACCAGCATTTTGCGCAGATTTTTGCCCATTAATTCAGGAACGCGGCCCACCATGCCAAAATCGACGAAGATGAGCCAGAACGGCCGTTTCTGGTGCGTTTTCTGGTTCCACAAATCATCAGGGTAAGGGCGGATAAACAGATTGCCGGGATGCGGGTCGGCGTGGAAAAAGCCCTCTTTGAAAATCTGGCCAAAATATATTTCTAGCAAGACACTGGCCACCTCTTTGGTGTCTATGCCCACCGCTTCCATGCCTGCCATATCAATAATTTTGATGGCAGTCACATCTTCCAAAACGATGACACGCTCGTTAGAATGTTCTCGATATACTTTGGGGATATAGACGTGGGGGCTGCCTGCATACATGGCTGCAAACCGTTCCGCATTGTCTGCTTCCGACGTGTAATCCAGCTCCTCCTCCAGCGTGTGTGCAAACTCTTCCATGAGAGCCGGCACATCAGCCCGTTTGCGAATGGGAGGGTAGCGCATGAACCACCGGGCTACGATGCGCAAGGCGGCGAGGTCAGTTGCCACCAGATTTTCGATGCCTGGTCTGCGGATCTTAATGACAACCGGTTCGCCATGTGCTGAGCTGCCATCTTCGGGCAGCAGCCAGGCGCGATGCGCTTGACCTAAGGATGCGGCAGCCAATGGTTGCTGTTCTATTTCCGCAAAGCGTTGGGATAAATCTCCTAAATCTTCGTTCAGGACAGCGAAGATGCGAGTCGGCGTTTCCGGCGGCACTTCGTCTTGCAGCCCTTTAAGTTCGTCGGTAATCTCTAAAGGCAGCACATCAACACGGGAGCTCAGGAACTGCCCCAGTTTGATCATGACGCCGCCCATCATGACCGCTAATCGGCGAAAACGACGGGCTAACATCCGGTAACGTTGGGGGCGAGTTTGTCTGGCTTTTTCGCCTATGATGGGGATGTGGATGAAGAAAATATCCCACCAGACGAAATGAGCAATTACCCTGGCAAAGAAGGAGAGGATAGCCCGGTAACGCTGGCGGTCAATCACAGAATCTTGAACTACTGAGGTCATAAATTGATAACGGCCGTTTTTATGATGCCGCTGTCTCCTCACACCATTATCCACCCAACTCAACTTTACTCAAAAAAGTAACGTCACACGTGCCGGGTGTTTTTAGCGAGAAATTCCTGCCTAGGATTTGAGTTGACGGGTAATGGTCGTTATCACCTGCGCCGCTGTTGTTTCAATTGGTTTATTGGTTACATTAATGACCTTAAACCGACCTTTGCGGAAAATCCGGCGTGCTTCTTCGATTTCTTCATGGAGGATAGTAATATTATTGTAATCAGACTTCTTGTTTACACCTAAGTTATTTTGCCTATGCTGCCGAAAGGCAAGCAGTTCAGTGGGCTCAATCGTTAATCCAATCACCCGCCGCCTATCAAGCTCAAATAGTTTGGGCGGCGTCGGAATGCCCAGCACCAAAGGGATATTGGCGACGCGCCACCCTAGCACAGACAGGTATATGGCTAATGGTGTTTTCCCTAAACGCGAAGGCCCCGCGATGATTATTTCAGCATGCTCCCAACTGCCTGAATTCTTGCCATCATCATGATCGAGTGTGTATTCTATGGCGTCGATCCGGTCAAAATACTCTTGATTTTTATACCGATATAGCCCTGGTTGTCCTAGCGGTTTTTGCCCGAGCTTCTGCATCAAAAATTCCATGAGCTGCCCAATTAAATCAATGGCTAAGACATCACTTTCCATTGCATACTGATTCATGAACAAACGCAGATCATTATCAACCAGGGTGTGCATAATGATCCCTTTTGTTTCTTTTGCTTCATTCACAATATGAACGACCTGGTCGATTTTTAATATCCTTGGGCGTTTTACGATTGGCCAACGCACGCCTTGGAATTGAGGCAGCACAGTACGTACCGTCTGCTCTCCCAAAGCCCCGATGTTGCCCGATACCAGGTAAATTGGCAAAGATGGGGTTTCATCTTCAACAAATTGCGAATCGTCTAAATGTATTTGGTGGGAGTTGAAATCCATGTTTTACATCATAACAAAAAAATGCCATGAATCCCAGTTCATTTGGGTCTTTGTGTGAAAGATACGTAATTTCTTGTCCATGGTTAGCCCCATATTGATTACAATGAACGGAAAGGGAGACTTTTGATGACTGTGGCAAACGAGATAGGGAAAAATATGACCAATAGTGAATACAATATGTTGGTGCGTGTGATAAATGACATGGACTTGGAAGAAGGGAAAGTGATTAAGGTTAATGGACAATGGTATGTTCAAGGGAAAAAATCTAAAGTGCCAAAGCCAATTATTAAAATCCCCCATTGGAGCGAAGGTACCAACAAGGTTGTGATTACGCCTGTTCCAGATGTGATTGAAGACCCGCTGTTTGAAACAGTGGCACAAACAGAAAGTTAGCCCCATATTGCGCCAACAAGATAAAATGTAGAGAGCGGAGCGTTATCCCTTATGGCTGAAGTTGGTATACACCACCTTTCAGATCCATTAGGTACAATTCGCCATTCACGTCTTCACCAAAACTGGCGATATTATAGTCTGTGTCCAGGAGCAGTGTTTCATGCCAGTTAGCGTTAGAGTCAGGTGTCAGTGCCCAGATTTCACCGGAGCAAAAATCGCCAAAGAAGTAGTGGCCAACCAGCGCTGGGAACTGTTGTCCTCGATAAACATAACCCCCTGTAATGGAACAACGGCCGTTCTCGTGCGCATACTCATGAATTGGGGGAATGAGTCCTCTGCTATCACAGTTATCCTCCTGGAAACAGTTGTTGCCCTCCATCCTATTCCAACCATAATTTTCCCCACCCTCACTGTTCGATGGTTGGAAATTAATTTCCTCTCTTGCCTTTTGCCCAACATCAGCTATGAACAAACTGCCTGTGAGCCGGTCGAAGCTGAAACGCCACGGATTGCGGACGCCTAATGCCCAAATTTCATTGCGAATGTCACGGTTCACAAAGGGATTGTCTGCGGGAATAGCATAATTAGCCTCTGCATTTGAGCCATCTACATCCAAACGCAGCATTGCGCCCAGCAAGGTGTCCCCATTTTGCCCATGTCCCTCTGGATCACCGGCATTACCACCGTCACCCATGCCCACATAAAGATACCCATCTGGACCAAACTTCACCAGTCCGCCATTGTGATTGGGGAATGGTTGGGGAATGGTCAGCAAGTTCGTTTCACTGGTCGCATCTGCCAGATTAGGATTATCTGTCACCTGAAAGCGCGAAATGATTGTATTTCTGTCACCATCGGTGTAGTTGACAAAGAAGTAACCATTTTCTGCGTAATTTGGGTGAAAAGCGACACTTAAAAGGCCGCGTTCAGAACCTGGCCTGACGCGATCTGTGATGTCTAGGAATGGTTCAGGCAACAGTTCTCCATGCTGTATGATACGAATTCGACCTGGTTTCTCGACAATGAAATGCCTGTCATCACCGGCGTGGGTGAGGTAAAGTGGTTCTTTGAGACCTTCTGTCATGACAGGGGCAAGCTGGATGTCGGTAATGGCCATTATTTGCGATTGTATGTGGGTTGTGGCTGTGGGCTGCGGGGCAGCGTCAGTTGAGCTCTGTTCCGGTTCTGCTAGTTCTGCTACCTCTGCTAGTTCTGCTACCTGTGGTGTTTCTGCTACTTGTGGTGTTTCTGCTACTTGTGGTGTTGTGGTGACAATGTCTGCCGATGGTGATTCGATGGGGGGGCTTGTTGGTTGAAGCCTATCAGCTTCGGTCACATTGGGCGCAGGTGTGGCTATCGGTGGTGTTACGATAATGCCATCATCTGTGCTGCAAGCTACAAAAACAAGAACAAATAACAGGATGAACAATCGTGTCATGGGAAACTCCTATTTGCCTAAGTGGTTTCCCAATTTTAGGCGATTACTCACCCTGTAGTTGACTTTCTAAGCAAACACATAGGAACGAGAGCTGTTTATGTCTGGGCAGCTCGCAACCGCTCCCCATATTGCTTTTCGTAATAGGCTTGAAACTCGCCGCTTTTGATTTTACGCCACCACCACTCATTTTCTTGGTACCAAACGGCCGTTTTCCGCACTGCTGCTTCAGAGGTATAGTGAGGTTCCCAGCCCAGCGCCCTGATTTTGCTCACATTGAGGCTGTAACGACGGTCGTGACCGGGGCGATCTTCCACGTAACGAATGAGGTCATGGGATTTGCCCAACGTGTCGAGCAAGATCTCCACCATCTGCATATTGGCCATTTCTATGCCGGTACCCACGTTGTAAACTTCGCCCAATATGCCCTGGTGCAGCACCAGATCAATCGCTTCGCAGTGATCCATCACATATTGATATTCGCGCATTTGCTGGCCATCACCATACACCGGCAGCGGCAAGCCATCGATGGCATTACTGGCAAACAGTGGCACTACTTTCTCAGGATATTGGAATGGGCCAATATTGTTGGAACCCCGGGTGATGGTGACGGGCAAATTGTAAGTGACAAAATAGGCGTTCACTAACAAATCGCCGCTGGCCTTGCTGGCTGCATACGGGCTACGCGGTTCCAACTTGTCTGTTTCCAGGCTGGAGCAGCCTGGGGGGATGTGACCGTACACTTCATCGGTGGAAATTTGATGGTAGCGCAGGCCATGTTCTTTGGCTGCTTCCAACAACACGTAAGTGCCATACACGCCTGTTTGGATGAAGGCATCAGGAGCCATAATGGAGCGATCCACGTGAGTCTCAGCGGCAAAGTTGACGATGGTATCGACGTGATACTGCTGGATGGTCTCGTCCACTTTTGCGGCGTCACAAATATCACCTTGCACGAAGTGGTAACGAGGGTTGTCTTTGACTTCAAGCAAGTTGTCGAGGTTGCCTGCGTAGGTTAGCTTGTCGTAGACGATGATCTCATACTCGGGGTATTTATCGAGCATGTAAATAACAAAGTTGGCACCGATGAATCCGGCGCCGCCAGTAACCATGATCTTTTTCATGTGAAACTCCTTTTTTGCGCGTGCTTGTATTTGTCATGCCCGCGCAGGGAAGCACTTGTGTTTCAAGATTGCAGCTGGATTTCTGCCTACGCGGAGTCTGCCCTCACGAAGGTGAGGGGATGACTGGGAGGATTTAGTTTACGCGATAGTAAGTCTGCTGATTGGCATTTTAACCTACAGTCGAAAAATTTTGTAGTGGAGTGGAGGCATCGTGGGTTTAGCGTAGGCATGTAGGCAGCTTGCCAATTTCCTGGCACTTTGAGGGTTGGGAAAGGTTCGCTACTCAATAACGGCCGTTTTTGCTTTCTGAATAAATTGGCGCATCAGCTCGTGGTCTTTTTTGCCGGGAACGGTCTCCACCCCGGAGGCTACATCGATGGCGTAGGGGCGCACCTGGTATACTGCTTCGGCCACATTGTCGGCATTGAGACCGCCAGCCAGCATCAGGCCAGGGATGTCGTGTGCCAGTTTGGCGCTGAGTGCCCAATTGTTGCGCTTGCCTATGCCCCCGCGCAGCATGGGATGGTAGGTATCGATAAGCAAACTGGGTCGTCCCCCTGCAGCTTGCTGCCTTTTGATCTCTTCCTTGTAGTTGGGCGGTAAATACCATTCGGCGTCTGCTTCTGCTTCTGTGAGCGAGGCGGGGCGCAGCGCTTTGTAAGCCACGCCAAAAATGGGAGAAGTGGGTTCGCCAATGAGGGCAGGCACTTCTTCACCGCTCAGTTGGGCGAAGTCGAGGTCGCACATGTCCATGATTTCCGCCATCTGTTCGCCTGTGTTGTTGACAAACACGCCCACGAGATAAGGACATTCGCCGTAGTCGCGCAGCTCGTTGACGATTTGCTGGGCTGCCTGTGGCGCGATGGCGTGTTTGCTGGGTGGGTTGAAGATAAAGCCGAGATAGTCAGCTCCCGCATCGACGGCAGCAAAAGCATCGTTTAAGTTGGTGATTCCGCATATTTTTACTTTTGTCATCGTTTTCTTGTTCCTCTGCGCTTGGTGTTTGCGGGCGCGGCGTTGGGTTGGTTGTTGGCTCCCCTCAGTTTTGCCAGGTTACGACGCGAGTGCCTCCAGCAGCAAATCAGCCTGGGCGATGGAGATGAGACCATCGCGCAGCAGCGCTAGGATGTGGGTGCGGCTTTCGGTGGATTCGACGATGTAGAGTTCGGGTGGCGGTTTGGAGACAGCAGCGGCGGGGTCTGGGGCAGTTGGTGTGGATTCTGGCTCAGGGATTTTGATGCCGGTTAAGGCGGCTGTAACGGCCGTTACTAACCGTTCCTCTAGCCTTTCCAACGTAGCCGACTCAGCCAACACCGCGTGAACGGCCGTTTGCACTTGCTGCTCTAGTTCTCCAGCCGGTTCCTGGGGAACCACAAACTCATTGGGTGAAAACTGAGGGGCTTCAAGCCCTAACGCTTTCAGGGCAATGCGCTGCGCCGATTTGAGCGTGAGCGACGTTTTGCCTTCTTCGATGTGACCCGTGAGGATCACCTGTTTGCCTGCCTCGTTTTTGTTTTCATAATCCAGGGGTAACAAGTTGTCAATCTGGGGTGCCGTGGCGAAGAGTCGCAGCGGCGCTTCTTCCGGCCAGTAGACGAAAATGGTGCCTTCTGCCACAAATGTTTGCTCGCCCGCCCGCAGGCTCCCCACCAGCCAGACATCGCCTTGAACGGCAGGCAGGTTGTTGTGCCCACCCATGTTTTGCAAAAGGACATCGCGTGAGGCGGTGGCCACCGCCACATCACCGTTAATCGATTTGAGCGACAGGTTGCCTGCGACCATTTGCAGGTCAACGGTGCCGTTCGTGTAGGCAAGCATAGCATTGCCTTTGACTGTGCCCAGCTTGACTTCGCTGATACGTTGCAGGGCAACGCTGCCCGCAATGTGCTGCACGTTCAGTGTGCCGTTGAGGTCAGCCGCAGACAAGGTTTGCCCCACGCGGTCGATCTGCACCGCATCCACGTTATTGAGGGTGACATCGCCTTGCAAATCATTACCGGTGATGCCGCCCCGGATATGCTTGATGACGACGTCACCCGAGACGATGCCCAGGCTGATGCTGCTCTGCTCTGGCACTGCCAAAAATAGATCATCCTGGCTGGTGATGCGCATCAGTCCATTTTGTTCGGTCGTGAAGGCGGCTCCTTGAATGGAAACGGCCGTTTGCCGCCAACTTTTCACCATCACATTCCCCACGCATTCTGCAATCATGATTTGGGGTGATTCATTTGTCTCGATTCGTTGTTCATTCATCCACAGCCATCCTTTGGCGCAATTTGCCGTTGATCTTAAACGATTTTGGTGTGGGGGCAAAATGACCAATGATCAAGGGACGCCCGAAATGTTTAAACTCCGTGAAGCAGGTTGAGTAAACATTTACAAATAGGCTATAATCACATAAGTTGTAACCCACATTGTGAAAATGTGTAAATAACTGAAGGAAGCGATAAAACGGCCGTTTGCCGATTCCTTGGTATGTTTACCTTTTTGGTTACAGACTCAGGTCTGACGATTAAATAGATGATAGAATTGCATCGTCAGCCTTAAGGAACAGCACAATTGACATTCATTCGACTTATTTAATTGCTGTTCCTTATTGATCACACAATCAATTAGGAGGCTGATCTATGTTCGGTAAAAAAAGCACCGACAGTTCCGTAACACAAACAGAGTTTGCAGTAGATACGATAGCG
>PDQY01000136.1 GCA_002746795.1 Chloroflexota bacterium
GGGCTGTCAAGTCGAAATTGGCGGTTAGGTGAGCGTTCGTTTCGTCTTGGCTGGGAGCAAACCAGATTTGCTCGCCGCTACGAGGCAGGATGCTGAATAGTGAGGCTGTGGTGTCACCGGCAAATTTGACGGTAACGGGGCCATATATACTGAGATCAATGTAGTGGGTGCCGAATTGATCCAGGGTAAATATTTTTTCTTGAGGCAGTTCTTTGATGCGCCATTTAAAAGTTGGCGTGCTTAAATCCAAAGCTGTGTAGGCATAGCGTGATCCGGCGTTAGGATTGTCTAAGAAATTTGCGGCCACCCAATCTGCGGTAAAGTCAGACAAACTGCGTTCTGGCGCATATCCTTGCAAAATTGCCTGGATGGAAGCCATGCCGTTGGCCGGATGGCGAGAGAGTTCTTGTATGGCCGTTTCGCCTAATTGCTCCCATAGATAAACTGCGTATAGATACGCGCCGCTGTAATGGGCATCCACGGCGGTTGTTTCGTAATCCCAGGTGTTCAGTTGAGTTTCTGGGTGACGGATGTAGTCGATGGTAGCGACGGTGTCGAAGCCAATGTAGATTTCTGCTAACTGGGATAGTCCTTCATTTAGCCAGGTCGATTCATTGGGATCGATATACCATTGAATCAGATGTTGAATTTCGTGAACCAATGTGCCCCAATATAACTCTTCACCCAGATCCAGGTTGCCCATGACCATGTAGACCATCTCTTGCTGATTGGAGTCGGTGTATAGGGTTTGAGGGTATTCGTCTGTGCTGCTGAAGTAGCCAAGTTCACTGGCGTTTGACTCACCAGATATATGCAGGATGCTGAAATGTGGATCGTTATCAACCCCTGGCTGCCATTCTTGACCAAATAGATTAATTAAACGAGGATAGTAATCGTTCTCCAAACGGTCAGCAATGGCTTGCACTTCACTAACGTTGTAATCCAGGCCATCCTCAACCCAGAAATAAGTATGGTCTGTAATGCCTAAAAGGGCAGCTTCAATGGTCGTTTCTCCATCGGCAATAATAAAATTTTGTTTATCACCCAGGGCATATGCTGGTGTGGTGACCGTGCGTTCACCGTATTTGTGGGCACTCAGTCGTTCTGCTGCCTCAAATTGCTCATGCACTGGATATTGCGTGTTGAACAGCATCTCTAAATCGGCAGCCGCTCTGGGGGGCACGGTCTGTTGCTCGACTTCATCTGGTGGGATAAAGAGTATGTCTGGTACAGGAATGAGTGTTGCTGGTGGGGCTGTGGGCGACTGGGTATACGTAGGCTGGATGGTGTCTGTGAGTGCGGGGGGCGTTGTGGCGTGCGGGGTAACTTGGGAGATAACGGCCGTTGGCGAAGTCTCTGTTGGGGTTACCACGTCTGGATCATAGCGATACCACAATATTGCGCCGGCAAGGCTGACGCCTAAAAAGCAAAGGACACAAAGGGCAACTAACATGCCACCAATAAAAATGATCCAGGTTTGGGTGCTTGTTTTTTTTGAATTAGCTGGCTGCATAGGTTTGGGTAGATCCTTGAGGGGGCTCGTCGAGTAAGGTCAATCCATGATCTGGGAACCCCCAAAGTTTTGATTTTAGTTTGTTATGGAGGGTTATTCACGACCCATCTCGTTCATTGTTATTTCATAAGGCGAAACCGCTCTTGTAACCGGTGTACTGCCTGATACTATAAGGATAGCTTCGCTGACGTTCTTGTCCAGGGGAAAAAGCTATTCTCCTTGGTTATTCTCATTTAAGGACAAGCGTTTTGCTTGGACGCCACGGGCACCGATGACAATCTGCTGGATGATGAAAGCGGCAGGGGGGCAGATGCACACAGATGAGCCTGGATTTTACCGCTTCGCTTATGGATTTTCTCGGCGCTCTCTCCATTTTCATGTTGAAGAATGAGGTCGTTTTTCGGGGAGGGGCGTGCTAAGATTCTGGCATGCGTTCATTAGACAAGATACGACGACGACCTATACCGTGGTTGGTGCTAGGGGGATTGGTAACGGCCGTTCTCTTTTTCCTCTATCTCGCTCCAGAAGAGGCCACACTAGGCACAGGTATCCGCACCGTGTACATTCATGTGGCGCTCACTTGGACAGGCATGGCTGGCTTTGTTCTCGCTGGACTGTTTGGGTTGGCAGTTCTTATCACCGCGAACGAAAAATTAGAACATTGGATGAAGATATTGGGCTGGACAGCCTATGGTTTTTTCGTGGCGGGGGTGGCTATGAGTGCTATCGCTTCTCACATCAATTGGGGAGGGGTGTTTTGGCAGGAACCACGAATGGCGGCCGCTTTCAAAAGCGTTGCCGTTGTCACCATCATGCTGGTGCTAAACGTGTGGATTGCGCAGATGCGGGTGCGCGGTTTGCTGCTGGCGGTCATTCCTGCGGCGGTGGCCTGGATCATCTACAGTGCTCCCCTGGTGCTTCATCCGGACAACCCCATCTTCTCTTCCGAGGCTATCAGCATCCAGCTGGCTTTCATAGGTCTGTTTTTCCTGTGTGCTGCCATGGCCACCTGGATTGTATGGCGATTCGTCAAGTAGCCCATTAGGCGAGCCGCTGAGAGGATTTTATGACCAGGCTGCTTAAAGGTTACTTGAAGGGCATTCATCAATTCTGTCACTTATTTATGGGTGCGCACTTAACTGCTTTTGCCATATGCTGCACTATCGTTTCTTCGTTTACCACGCCGGAGATGTGCACCCGGCCGTTTATCGATAAATGAGGAAGGCTGTAGACGGAGTTTTGCCAGATGGCTTGGGGGAAGTTGTCGCCCATGATGAGGTGGGCGCGGATATGCTTGTTGACAGCGGCCATGTTGAATATGGGTTGGGCTATGAGTGCGCCGGCTTCATCGTCAACGGCCGTTATCAATTCTAGCCGTACGGCATCTGCCAAATTATGCAGTTGGAGGCGTGTTTTTGTGTCTAGCGTAGAGCCTTGAAAAGAGACGGCTTGCATTGCTGTGATGAACGAAGTCATCTGATAGCCCGCAGGCAGCCCCACCAGACGCACCCCTACATCTTCATACTCGTCTTGCGTGCCCCGCATGACGCCGATGACAGGCCAGTAAGGGTAGTTGATGCGCTGTGGCAGCATTTGGAATTGGATCACGTCAAAATGGTCAGCCAATGTGCGGCACAGCCGGGCGGCCTCCTTTTCGCGCATAGTGGCATGTTCGTCGCCCCACACAATCAGGTAAAGGGGTTCGGGGAGATGTTGAATAAAATTAGGCAGCTGTGCCCAGGTCTCGTCGTCAAAAATCTGTTGTTCGTTGTTCATGTTTTTTCCCTCGGCGGCGATTTATAATCGGCAAACGCGGAATTGGCAAGAAAAGGATTGTGATCCAAACTGTTGTTAGTTACTCACTGATTACCGAATGTCACTCTAAATTCCTGAACAAGTCTCTGTGTGTCGTCTGTGAGTAAGTAGAAGTTGTCGATGGTGATGGTCCAGTTGATGGCTTGTTGATGCAGCCATTGAGTGAGGGTGCCGAGCTGCTCGATAGAGATGTCGCTGTGGCCAAGGGTGATGTGGGGAATCCATGCCTTTGGAGCGTAGTAGGCGTTGTTGTTTAGGGCGGTGGCACTGAGGCGCGGGAATAATTTGGCGTGTAGCTGTGTCAGGTATAGGCTGCGCACGACGGGGACGTAAATGATGGGGTTGGGTGCGGGAAAGATGCCGATGCCTGTAGCGTTGATGGTAAACGGCCGTTCTTGTGTGGCTGCTTCCCTTAAAACGTCAATGACCTTTGCCTCATCATACGATTCAGCGACGTGGTAGGACACGTGTGGCACTGTTGTGGCGTCGGGGGGGGCGATTCCCAATTGGGTGCGCATTTCTGCCCATAGGTTTTCAACGATTTGCACGTGTTGTTGGTCTAAGATTGAGACAATTCCTTGCAGCCTCATGTAAGTCTCCCTGTTTTTCTCTCTGGAATAGTAACAAGATTCCCTGAAAAATCACCTGTTTGCAACTTTGCTGCATGCATTTTACAATGTTTGCCGTCATGAATTCGTCACAAGTGGATGTTGCGCAATTGCAAAACCGTGAACCAGAAGCCTGGTCTATGTTGCTGCGTGAGATTATTTCAACTGACAATGTGGTGGTAACGGCCGTTACCGTCGAGCATCTACGAACAGCCAAAGGGGCGCCTTATGATCATCCGGTGAGCCGTTATCACCTGACCCTCGCCAACCACACCGATCCCATCACCTTCATTGGCAAACATACCAATCGTGCAGAAACATTGTTTTATCAGAGGTGGCAGCATGATTTTCCAGATTTAACACCATCTTGTCATTACATCCACGCTCATGAACGAGGGGGCTGGTTGATTTTAGATGATGTTCCTAATCATTTCCCTGCAGAAAAGTGGACATCCCAACATGTTGAACATCTTATTGAGCAACTAGCTGATTGCCACACGCTCTATTGGCAAAATGCTGAAGTTTTGCGCAAGAGCGGGCTGCCGCACTTTATCGAAGGCCGGCAAACAACATGGGAAGATCTGCTCGAATTGCATCCTGCCTATTTTGAGCAAGGGCCTGGCGCCGTTTTATCTGAACATGCCATCTATCATGCGGGGCGGTTGGCTGAGATTTTTCTAAAAGCAGCAAACGGCTTGTTGGTGATGCGCAGTCTGGGCGGTTGGCCGGGCGTCTTGGGGGAAAGTCACTTAACAGCAATAGCTGATTTGCTCGATGACCCTGTCCCGATGTTGGAACCCCTGAAGCATTTGCCCTTAACTCTACTGCATGGCAATCCACATTCTCACCATTGGCGTTTGACTTTGTTTGCAGAGTATTATCTACTGGATTGGCAGAAAGTTGCCATTGGGCCGGGTGTGTTGGATCTGGTGAGCTTTACAGAACAGTTTGACTTAATTTTTGAGAGAGAGAATCAAACGCAATTACTGGTGCGTCGGGAACGGCCGTTATCTGATGAGACCATGATCGATAGCTATTTGCTGACCATGTCTGCTCGCTTAGGCAGAAAGTTCAATGGACGTGCGGTGCGCCGGGCTATTCCTGCGGCGCGCTGCTTGCATGTGCTTACCCATTGGCTGCCTCACTTTGCCTCCTGGTTTGCACAAATGCCCAATAAATACACCTGGCAAAAAGTGAATCGCCTTACTGATGAACAGCTTTTAGAATCTCCTTTTCGAGCGATGGTTCCTTTCCGCCCATACTTAGGCGGTGTATTCCAAAGATTTTTACAATCCTATAAAACTCTATGATATTTCTTGCGTATAGAGGTCAGTTGACAGATGATATGCACCATCAACATGTAGAATGTGCAAACTGCATTCCTCAAAGCACCATCATGTTTAAAGGGATAGGAGATAATTCAACTTGACTATCATTAATTCGCTCATTACTGTGTTAATCATGGCATTTATGATTGTTGGTTTGATTGGGGTATTTTTCCCGATCTTGCCTGGTGTTTTTATGATTTGGCTTGGTTTATGCATGTATGTTTGGCGCTTTGGGTTTGAAGTTATCTCCTTGGGCATGTTTTTCTTTTTAACGCTCATCTTATTCGTTGCGGGCACCTCTGATTTGTGGCTTCCGATATTTGGCACCCAGAAAGCAGGTGCGGCGAAGCGTACGCTCATCACAGGTATGATTGGGGCTATCGCCGGGTCGTTTTTAATTCCCCTGCCTATTGTAGGTACGATTATCGGTTATGCGCTGGGGATTCTGCTAGGAGAGTATCACAAGCGCCGAGATTGGAATCAGGCATGGCGAGCCAGTAAAGGAGGGCTAAAGGGCTGGGGCATAGCAACGGCCGTTCAGCTAATCGCGGGTTTATTCGTGGTTTTTATCTTTGCCTGGACAATATTGGCAGCGTAGGGAATAAATGATGGAAGTAGATTTTTTACAGCAATTAGGAATTATCATCTTAGCAGCCATGGCCATCAGTTTAATAGTTGGGTTGCTCTTGCTGATTTTCGTGGTGCGTTTGCTCAAGCGCATTGATGTGCCAGCAGGCGCTGATTTCACAGAGACCTTGCTTTATACGCCGTTGGTCGTTGTGATTACAATCGACTTGTTGGACTTTGCCCTGGATATCCTGTCCGCTCCGTTAAGTTGGGTGGTTTTAGATCGCTTGGGACTAAAAGCATTGAGAGGGGTGGCAGCGGTGGAAGGCTTACTGCCCCTGACACAATTCCTTCCCACCATGACCTTGTGTTGGCTTGGGGCTCGCTTTTTAGGCACAACACCTGCGTCAGCATCTAAATACAGGATCGAAAAATAGGGAAAAACAGTCAGTAACTACGAACCATTTCCAGACAACGGAATAGCCAAATAAAATGTGCTGCCCGTGCCCTTTACACTTTGGCACCAGGCACGTCCCCCATGTTTTTCCGCAATGGATTTAACAATTGCCAAACCTAACCCTGACCCTTTGACTTTTTCCGTTCCCTTTTCCTGGGCGCGATAAAAGCGTTCAAAGAGACGCATTTGATCTTTTGGGGCAATGCCAGAGCCATGATCGGCAACACTGAAAACAATCTCACCTTTGCCCCTCTCAGCTTTCAACTGCATAAGGCCGCTGTCTGGGGCATATTTAATGCCATTGGTCACTAAGTTAGTCAATGCCTGGCGTATAAGTCGTTTGTCACCCACAAAGACCATATCTTTTGGATTTACATTCACTTCCAGCTTAATACCGCTCATATAGGCATGCTGCCAATGTTCTGTGGCTAAATCAGCCAGGAGTGGCTCCACTTCGATGATGTCCCCGCGCAGTGTGGTGCCTGATTCAATGCGGCCTAAATCGAGCAAGTCATCTACCAATTTAGCCATTTGATCGATGCCCCCCAGGATTTTATTGACATAATCTTCCTGCTTCTCATTCATGTCACCAATCATGGTGAGCATAGTGGCATAGCCGCGCATGAAGGTGAGGGGGCTGCGCAAATCATGAGAAACTGTAGCCACAAAGTCAGATTTCATGGCGTCAATTTCTTTGAGATGGGTAATATCATGGAGTACGGCTACCCGTCCCATAACTTGCCTATCGTTGCCTACAATAGTTGAGATGCTGGCGTAATAGATCTTGTCATTATCAACAGGCACTTCGGGATTACGAACTGACTCGTCATCGCTGGTGAGGGCTTCCACTAGTAAGGGCACGGGCAAAACATCATGAACGGGTCGTCCGATTACTTCGTTAGCATGTAAGTTGAAAATGTGTTCCATGGCGCGGTTGATGAGCAGCACCCGTTTTGTTTGGTCTGTGACAATGACGCCATCAGAAGTGCTTGCCAGAACGGCCGATAATCGCCGCCGACCCCCTTCTGAATTGGCATATAGTCGCGCATTTTCTACTAAAATAGCAGCCTGGCCTGCCATGGTGTTGAGCAAATTTTGCTCATTGGTGTCAAATTGGTGTGGCGTGCGATACCCAACCCAAATCATTCCTTGGAATCGTTCTTTGAAATAGAGGGGGAGGGCAATCAGAGCTTGTATGGTTGGTGTCTCATTTTTATTAAGATTGAGCGCGGTCACGACTGCTGCAGGGGTCTCTAAAATCAGCTCAGATTTGTTACGCAAGGCGTTGATGATCGCTCTATCTAGCTTGGCCATGGGGTGAGCAGCGGCACCCTCTCCAAAAGTGAGTGGTTGATTGTTGCTCGGGTTTTGAACCACAGCTCGTGCCCCGGCAGCATTGGTGCCTTGGCAGGCACCGCGCAAGATGGCTGGCATGCCTTGGGTGATGTCGAGGCTGCTTGATACATCGCGGCTGACATCGAGCAACAAGGATGATTCATTCAAACGTTGTTTGATGGCACTCTGCATGTTGGTAAAGGCACGGCTGAGTTGTCCGATTTCATCATCTCGTTTTTCGATGCGTTCTGGATACCAGGAATCCCCTTCGGCCATGTTTTTGGAGGCTTGCGCTAAATCTGTGATTGGGCGGGTGATGTCTCGCCCAATGAAGAGGAATATGGCGTAGAACAGGGTTGTGATGACAATCATGACGACGGATAGCGGGAGCCCGATGCTTAATGCCAGGTTTAAGACTGTATCGTAAGGAGCCGTTATCACGACTGTCCAGGGATGGGTCTCCCCTTTGACGAAATAAATGAGTTCTCGGGCATTTGTCTGGTTGTTGCGCCCCTGGTAGGCTGTTCCGGGGTCTTTGTCGTTGGTGGCGATTTCTCGTACCAATTCGGTGGGAGGCTGCCAATCATTGAGTAGTTTTTCGTTTTCTGCGTGCGCAATGATTTCGCCACGTTCATCGACGATAAAGCCAGTGCCTCTCCCCACGACGCCATCCAGGCCAACGATCAGTTCGTTGAGTGAAATGTGTGGCACTCTCCCCACTAAAGCTGCGGTTGGCCGACCTGCCTCATCCAGCACAGGCACAACAAAACTGACGATGTATTCGTCTGCTGTGGAATTGGCTGGAGTTGTAGCAGACCGGTTTTCCAGAATTGCCTCGAGAACGGCCGTTTTCTCCATCTCAGACAGCGCAACATTCTCATTATCCTGGGGGAAGTAGCTGCTGATCGTTTGGTCTTCATTGACCAGGAAAATCCGTCTGTAAAAAGGACTGACCCGGAATAATTGTTGTAAAGCCTTCTCGTGTTCTGTCTTATCTTGGCTTAACAACTCAGTGGTGTCTGGGTTCATATACAACAAATTTTGTAGGTTACTTCGGAAATCAGGAATTTCTGCAGACACAGTTTGGGCATTATGAGCCATCTGGCTCACAACAAGTTTAGTTGAGACAGATACGGCAACATTGTAGACCACAAATACCATCAAAATGAGGACAACTGCCGCAAATAAAAAGAAATTTAAGGTTAGCCGCTGACCCAGGCTGCGCTGCCATGGAGTTGGGGTCAAGTTTGCCGTTGATGGTTTAAGCTGAGGGGCGCCCAACCATATCAGCATGACCATCCCGCCAGCAATGAGCCCTTCTGTGACCAGCGGGATGAAGTTAGCTGCAGCCGTAGAGGTGGCAAAATCAAAGGCGGCCCAATTGCTGGCTGCGGTATCTGCACTGACGAAGGTGGCGATGCCTAAAATGACAGCTAACACAGCCATGCTCAGGGAACCGGCCAGGATAGGTTTGCGCAGCCAATGAAACAAATTTCCCTGGTATGGTTGGTGCACACAATAGGCCATTACCAGGCCGACAAAGCTGTAATCAAAAATTGGATAGAGATGATGCGTTTGCCCTAAGGAGACACCCAATCCAGTTGCCATGCCCACCAGGAGTGTTCCTGCTGGGTTTACACGTGCAGCGGCAAACATAAGGGGGACGACGGCAAATGGCACCAAAACTGTGATTGGATTTATCGCAGCTGAAAGAGGTGCAAGTTGATTGTTGAAGGTGAGGGGGATGGGAAATAGTTGGCTGGTAATCAGGCCAGCGGCTGCTAATCCGGCAATGAGATACCAATCTTGGGCTATCAGGTTGCGGAAATGGTTGCGCAGGAGGTACAGAAGGTAAGCAAATAGGGAAAGATACAACAGCAATAAGATGTATTCGAGCGGACGTTGCGGAAACGACAAAGCTATCGAATCCGCTGCCCCCCATAACTCAAGCGGCATATGGTCCCTTCTTTAAAGGAGTTGTAACCGTTCGACCTGACAGGTTGCTACTAGAGGAATTGCCTGTCAAGCCGTTCCCCAAAAAACCGGTCAGGTCTTGAGGGACTGAACGCTTACAAAAAGGTAATTCCCCTCTTGTGCATTTCATGACGGGTAAAAAATGATGATGCATCTACTTGACAATAATAAGCTAAATTATAGCATGAGCATATCTGACCCGCAATGTTATGTTTTGTAAACAAAAAGCTTCCGTCTGATTTTTTGCTGTCGGCTATTTTGTGCCGTGCTGTTGCTGTCTCAGCTTACGATTTTCCCTACAAATGCTTTGATAATTGCTTCTGCGCCGGTTTCTAATATTGGCCTTGAGGCGTTTACCGCTTGGCGCAACCACTTTTTCTCCCCTTCGGTCAAGACACCGTTCATTGTTTGTTGTTGCAGCCAGTTTGTAAAAGCGATCCCATTGCCAACCCGGAAGGGAGTGAGGTTAAAGAGCGCAGGCTGCCATAAAATTCGGCCGTGTGCAATGTTTCGTTGGCCATAAAATCGTCAAACTCGTCTACAAT
>PDQY01000137.1 GCA_002746795.1 Chloroflexota bacterium
TGCCTAAGTTGTGGAAACTTTTTGGCTAGCGCAATTTCTTATAAGCGTTGATCAAGCCGTTGGTTGATGCATCGTGGCTGCTGATTTCAGCCTCATTCTCCAGCTCAGGAATAATGGCTTTAGCCAGCACCTTACCCAGCTCTACCCCCCATTGGTCAAAGGAATTCACGTCCCAAATAATGCCCTGAGTGAAAATTTTGTGTTCATACATGGCAATGAGCGAACCAAGGGTTTCCGGCGTCAGTTTCTTAAAGAGGAAGCTGTTGGAGGGGCGGTTGCCGGAAAATGTCTTGCTCGCCACCAATATCTCGAGTTGAGTCTCGTCCAATCCTTGCCCTTCTAATTCAGCACGCACCTCAGATCCCAGTTTGCCTTTCATCAGCGCTTCTGGCTGAGCAAAGAAGTTTGAGAGGAGCAAGTGGTGATGCTCACCCATGGGGTTTTGGCTCTGAGCGGGAGCCAAGAAGTCGCAAGGGATGAGTTTGGTGCCCTGATGAATGAGTTGGTAGAAGGCGTGCTGACCATTGGTGCCTGGCTGCCCCCAAATGATTGGCCCTGTTTGGTAATCGACAGCCTCGCCCTGGCGGGTGACGCTTTTGCCGTTGCTTTCCATGTCACCTTGCTGGAAATACATGGGGAAGTACATCATGTATTGGTCGTAGGGCAGGATGGCGTGGGATGCGGCACCGAAGAAGTTGTTGTACCAGATGCCCAGCAAGCCCATGATAACGGGAATATTCTCGGCGAACGGTGCCGTGCGGAAATGTTCATCAATGGCGTGGGCACCATTGAGCAGCCTCTCGAAGTTGTCGAAGCCAAGCGCCAGGGCAATAGAAGTGCCAATGGCTGACCAGAGCGAGTAACGCCCCCCCACCCAGTTCCAGAAGGCAAACATATTTTCAGGATCGATGCCAAACGCGGTAACGCCTGCTTTGTTGGTGGAGAGCGCAACGAAATGTTTAGCCACGGCCGTTTCCTTAGCTGCGGCTGCCAAGAACCATTGGCGAGCGGTGTGGGCATTTGCCATCGTCTCTTGTGTGGTGAACGTCTTGGAAGCGATGAGGAACAGGGTTGTCTCCGGGTCAACACGTTTAAGCGTTTCAGCGATGTCGGTGCCATCGACGTTTGACACGAAATGGCTGCGCAAATCCGCGCGAGTGTAAGGCGTCAGCGCCTGCACCACCATTTTCGGCCCTAAATCAGAGCCGCCAATACCAATGTTGACCACATCTGTGATGGCTTTGCCGGTATAACCTTTCCAGTCGCCCGAACGCACAGATTCCACAAAGCCTTTCATCTGCGCCAGCACCGCATTCACAGTGGGCATCACATCTTGCCCGTCCACCACAATGGGTCGGTTGGTGCGATTGCGCAGAGCGATGTGTAACACGGCGCGACCCTCGGTGTTGTTGATTTTCTCACCGTTAAACATCGCTTCAATTTTCTGTGCAAGCCCTACCTCTGCAGCCAAAGCCAACAGGTAGCTCATCGTCTCTGCGGTGATGCGGTTTTTTGAGTAATCGAAGAGGATATCGTTGCAGGTTAGGGAAAATTTATCAAAACGGGCGGGGTCATCAGCAAATAAATCGCGCATGTGGGTTGTCGCCATTTGGGGCTGATGTGCCTGTAATTTTTTCCAGGCGGACAAAGTTGAAAGTGTAGGCATCGTATACTCCTTGTATCGATATGTTGTTGCTAGATAACTGGTCTTGTTTCATGAGCCAACGGCCGTTTACAGGCAAACAACTCAGCTACGTTTTCTCCAACAGGGTTTGGAAAAAATCGAGGGTTTGGGCAGCAATTTTATCCCAGGTGAACAGGTCAGCAACGGCCGTTGCCCCTCTGCCTAATCTCTGCCGCAAATCATGGTCTGCATACAAGGTTTGCACCGCCTGGGCGAGCGCAGCCGCGTCATCCACAGGCACGAGCCAGCAGTTCTCGCCATGAACGAGTGCCGGCGTGGGCGTTTGCGGATAGGTGGAGATTAACGGCCGTTCATGTGCCAGCGCCGCCATCAAGGTACCACGTCTGAGAGAAACCCCATCCCGATAAGGCATCACCATCATGTCGGCCGCATGCAAAAAGGTGGAAACGCGCTGATCTTCGACGAATCCAGTCCAGTGAACCCGGTCTGTCAAACCAAGATCGATGATTTGCTGATGAAGCTGCCCTAAAAACGATTGGTTGTTGGCAGGGTCACTGGCGCCCGTTTGCCCGCCGATGAAAACAAGATGGGTGGCATCTGGTAACTGCGCCAGCGCGTTGATGAGGGTATCCGCCCCTTTGCTCTCGTTGAGAAAGCCGAAGTATCCCAACAGACAATCCTGCTCCCCCACACCTAGCCCGTCTCGCGCTTCGGCGATTTCGATGTGATGGGGGGTGTAGGTGGTAATGTTGCTGCCGATGGGGATTTGGCGCACGGGGGGGGACAACCGCGCCAGGTCAGCTAAATCTTCGGGATTGGTGGCGATATTGCCCTGTGCTTGCCCGGCCAGGAAGCGAACGGCCGTTTTCCTTAAACCACCCGCCTTGGGAAACAGGTAAGGCACACGGAGATCATGGAAGGTAACGGCCGTTTTCAAGATATGTTTCAGACGCCAGGGTAAAAAATTAATGGCCGCGCTGCGCATGTGGTAAGCTGCGGCCTGATATTGAATGTTGATGATGTCAAGTTCATAACGGATGGCAATATCTGTGACCAGCGCCACAGACGACCATTTCCATTTTTTAACGCGCGGATGAAGCTGCGCAAACGTAATGTTAATTGGCTCGTAAATCTCCCCAACTTTGCGACTGGCACCTTCAGGACGTGCCGCTTTACTGGTGATAATGTGAATCTCATGCCCCAGGGCGGCCATTGCTTTTGCCAATTCCTGGGTAAATGCCCCCACGCCGCCTTCCATGGGCGGATATTCACCTGTAACCAACCCTATCTTCATAAATAATGATTGATGCTTAACACTTGACGGTTAACGATTTAGCCAAATTCATACAGATTGGGCACGGGATGACCACGCCAACGCAGCACTGACATGGCATAAGTGCGACGCAATGTCAGAAAATCAGCTTTTTGATATGTTTCATCCATCTTTGGCACCGGCCAATTACCATCTGCCACCTTCATCAGATCACGATCATTTAAGCTGTTCAAGCTCAACAACTCCCGGTGAAAAGCGGCAGGAACCTTGGTTAACGATGGCGGTAAACCAGCTTTGATTGTCTGAGCCAAAACATCATTGAGGCTCCAAGTTGACGCCTCAGCCATTTGATTCAGGTCTGCATAGATCATTTCATCTATTTTCACTTTTACTGTTACTGTACCCATCCATCACCTCATTTATTGCCACCTGACAAACTTTATACATAATTGCTCAGAAATAAATTAAATGAATGCTTGTCAGTGTCTAAAATTAATATCCAGCTGGACGCAAGCCAGATCGAATCACTTGCCAATAGGCTTGAACCCGTTGACGACGTAACGGCCGTTTATGCCCCAAAATGCCTTTTAATCCCTCTAAGCTTAACTGCCAAACATAATTTAACAGTAAAAAGAGACGCAATAAGCTCGCTGGCAAACGGCCGTTAAACTTACGAAAATAACGCAATTTTGCTTGTTGAAAATTAATGTGCCGCGCCACCACCGCCTGGTCGCTACTTTGTCCTACCAAATGGATAATTTTTGCCTCTGGATAATATACCACACGCCAGCCAGAATCCTTAATGCGGCGGCACCAATCCAACTCTTCGGAGTACATGAAATACGCTTCATCCATGCCCCCCACCGCCGCCACAACCTGTGTGGGCAGCAGCATACAGGCACCCACCACCCAATCCACATCATTTGTGGCGTCATCTGGTAAATCTTCTGCGTAATATCGTTTTAGAACGCCTTTCGGTGCCGCAAATTCCAACCAGGTGCTTTCAAAAAAAGCCGTCGCCAATGTGGGGAATCGCCGCTTAGATGATTGTACCGTACCATCAGCATTTAGCAATTGACAGCCCAGCACGCCCACTCCTGAATTTTGTCGCATAAACGACATCATTTGTGGCAAGGCATCGCCTAAAATCACCGTATCTGGATTGAGCAGCAGCACGTAACGGCCGTTTGCCCGTGCCAACCCTAAATTATTGCCTTTGGGGAAGCCCACATTCTCATCACAGGCCAACAGCTCCACCCAGGGGAACTCATCCCGCACCATCGCCACGCTGTTGTCACTGGAGGCACTGTCCACCACGATCACTTGCAGTTCAAGCTCGCCGCGCCCAGCAACGATAGAATGCAAACAATCTCGCAGCAAATCAGCTACGTTCCAACTGACAATGATGATGGAGAGGTCACAAGTCGTGTGGGACATTTATTTCACCGCAAAGTAACTGTCTAAACATGACTGCCCGCTTTTCAGGGATAAAAAAGTCACTGGAAGCGTAGCCGTCAATTCCGTCACTCATTTATGGATGCGCCCAAAGAACGCAAAGAATACCAGGCGCATATCTGCGTCCATCTACGTGGCACCGCGTCCTATCTTGAAGAGGCGTTCAGCATTAGCAGTGGTTTGGGCAGCCAAAACGGCCGTTTCCATCCCCCGTACCGCCGCTATCTTCTGCGCCACAAAACGCACATAGCCAGGTTCATTGCGTTTGCCACGATAAGGATGGGGGGTTAGATAAGGAGCGTCTGTTTCCACCAAAATTTTGTCTAGCGGCACCTTGGCCACAATCTCACGCAGTTCCTCCGCCTTCTTGAACGTCACCGGACCGGTGAAACCGAGATAAAAGCCCATGTCGAGAGCCGCTTGTGCCGTGGCCCAATCAGCCGAAAATGAATGCAAAACGCCCGGTCGCTCTCGCCCAGCCAACGGCGACTCTGCCAGCAAGCGAATCACATCGGCGCTGGCTTCTCGGTTGTGAATGATGACAGGCAAGTCTAACTCCGCCGCCAATGCAAGCTGTTGACGCCAGGCTTCGTGCTGTACCTCTGGCGGTGAATCGTCCCAATAATAATCCAGTCCAATTTCACCAACAGCCACCACTTTAGGCTGCTGAGCATAATTCTTGATGATTTCGAGCCAATGGGAGGGAAGAACGGCCGTGGCATTGGGATGGATACCCACAGCCGCAAAAACGCCATCATACTGCGCTGTCAACTGTAACACCGCTTCACAATTGCCTAAATCAATGGCCGGCACAATAATGCGCGTCACGCCATGTTCTGTCGCCCGGGCGACAATTTCATCCCGGTCATTGTCAAATGCATTGAGATCCAAATGGCAGTGAGTATCTACAAGCAAAAACTGGTCAGGTTTATTAACCATCTTATCCTTCCCACACCTATGCAAGGCAACCTATCTGAACATCCCAGAATCGACGTAAACTGGTCAGGTCTGGGTCTCCCGCGAAGCCAACAGAAAATCTTCCGGCACCTGGATTGCCACCACTTCACCACGGGCACATTCTACGCCATTAGCCCATAGTGACTCCGTCATCACCACTTTGCGCCCCTTAATCTCTTTAACTTCAGCGCGGATCTCCAGGATGGTATCAATAGGCGTTGGTTTGAGATAATCCACATGCAAGGAAGCTGTGACAAAGCGGAAAGCCGATTCCTCTGACATAGGCACATTTTTATGGCGATGCATAGCTGCTGCCGCCGTCCCCGTGCCATGACAATCGATGAGCGAGGCGATCAACCCGCCATAGACAAACCCCGGCAACGCCATATGCTCATCACGCGGCTGGTAACGGCAAACGGCCGTTTCCCCTTCCCAATAGCTCTTAATTTGCAACCCCTTCTCATTCAAACGGCCACAACCGTAACAATAACTTACCTCTTCAGGGTAATAATCTTGAAACGCCTTCTCACTCATAGAAAACCCTTTTGGCAGCAAAGACCAAAGTGTTCATCATTGGTCACTTGTCCTTCGTCAACTCTGTTGCAGCCCGGCAATCTTCATGCCATCAGCCAGAATATCTTGCACCTTATCCTCGTGAGTGGTCTCACAGTAGACACGAATGACAGGCTCCGTGCCGCTGAAACGCACCAGCAGCCAGCCGCCATCCTCCATGATGAACTGGTGACCGTCGATGGTGACAATGTCCGTTACTTTGAGGCCGCCGATAGTGTCTGGACGCGCTGCCGCAACTCGTGCCAGGATTTCTGGCTTGAGTTCGGTATCAAAACGGCTGTCGATGCGGTCATAGTAATGTGGCCCCACCTTTTCGTAAAGGGCATCCAGCAGTTCTGATGGCTTCTTGCCAGTCTGCACCATCATGTCGAGGAAATAAAGACCCGCCAGGATACCATCTCGTTCCGGCACGTGGCCTTTGAAAGCGTACCCCCCACTTTCCTCACCACCAATCATGGCGTCTAATTCGATCATCTTCGGCGCAATAAACTTGAAACCAACACCCGTTTCATGAATTTGCACACCGTAGCTTTGTGCCAATTTGTTGAGCATTTTGGTGGTGGAAATCGTTTTGACGATGATACCCCGTTCGCCACGCACTTCCAGGAAATAATAGCCCATCAGCCCATAAACCTGGAGTTGGTTGAGAAAACGGCCGTTTTCGTCACCAAAGCCCACCCGATCAGCATCACCGTCATTGATGATCGTCACGTCGGCCTGAATACTCCGGGCAAAATCAAGGCCATAATCCACATTCGGGGGAATCGGTTCAGGGCGCGTCATGTGCGGGTAGAGGGGATTACGCCCGTTATTGACCTCACTGATCGTCGTGGCACCATTGGCCAGCAAGCGCGGGAACCAGCCTGCGCCGTTGCCCCACATGGCGTCATACGCCACGTTAAAGCCAGCTTTCTTAATGGGCTCAACGTCGATCAGGCGGTGCAATTGAGCCTCGTAAGCCTGCCCCCCATCAAACATGGTAACAAGGCCATCTGTCATGGCGTCATCTAGTTTCATGCGGGAAACACCAGCCATATCGGGGATGGCAGCTTCAATTTTCTTGAGGTCGTGGGGAGGAATAGCACCCCCTTGCGGATCGCGCACTTTAAAGCCGCAATCCCAGAACGGGTTGTGGCTGGCGGTGATGTTGATCGCCCCCCCCGCTTTTTTATCGACGACAGCATACGAAACAGCCGGTGTCGGGGTTGCCCCATCTGTCAGCCACACTTTGATGCCGTTAGCAGCCAGCACTTCGGCAGCGGCAGCAGCAAAGTACTCTGCCTGAAACCGTTTATCATGGCCAATGACTACACCTTGCTGGGAACGGCCGTTTTCCTGCAAAAAAGTGGCAAACCCTTGCGAGCAACGCCGCAAATTGTCAAACGTATAATCCTCACCAATCCGCGCACGCCACCCGTCAGTCCCAAATCTAATGTCCATTAAAAATCCTCCCATCTTCTTCTTTAATTGTCAGCTCTAAGCGCAGCAATGCATCATGCTATATTGCCTTCTGCCCACTTTCCAACAATGCCAAATCCGCGTCAACCATCATCTTTACCAGACCAGAAAACGTCACAGAGGGTTCCCAGCCCAGCTTGGCACCCGCTTTAGTGTAATCACCTACCAGCAAGTCAACTTCCGCCGGGCGCATGAAGCGCGGATCCTGCACCACATAATCATGCCAGTCCAAATCAACCACACCAAATGCTTCCACCAAAAATTCTTCAACAGAGTGAGTTTCACCGGTGGCAATTACAAAATCATCTGGCTCATCTTGTTGCAGCATCATCCACATCGCCCTCACGTAATCACCAGCATACCCCCAATCCCGACGAGAATCCAAGTTACCCAGATGCAGTTCATCTGTCATACCCAGCTTGATTTGTGCCACATGGTTGGTGATTTTGCGCGTCACAAACTCCAAGCCACGTCGTGGTGACTCATGATTGAAGAGAATGCCAGAATTGACATGCATGTCGTAACTTTCGCGGTAGTTAACGGTGATCCAATGACCATACACCTTGGCTACCCCATACGGACTGCGCGGATAGAACGGCGTCGTCTCTTTTTGCGGCACCTCCACAACTTTGCCAAACATCTCGCTGGAACTCGCTTGATAGAAGCGAATTTTGGGATCCACGATGCGAATCGCGTCCAACACGCGAGTCACACCCAGTGCCGTCACGTCACCAGTGAAAACTGGTTGGTTCCACGAGGTTTGCACAAAAGATTGAGCAGCTAAGTTATAAACCTCATCAGGCTTATACTCTTCCAGGATATGGATGATGGAAATTTGGTCGCCTAAGTCGCCAGGAACCAGCTTCAACCGATCTTGGATGTGGGCGATACGATGAAAATTGATCGTGCTGGTACGACGCACCATCCCGATAACCTCGTACCCTTTTTGCAATAACAATTCGGCCAAATAAGAACCATCCTGGCCGGTGATGCCTGTAATCAATGCCGTAGGCATAAATCTTCTCCTTAGTGACCGTCTAAAGATTAGTCCCGTTTTTCAGGGATAAAGGTCACTTGAAGCGCAGCCATCAATTCTGTCACTTATTGATGGCTGCGCACTTAACACAGTGTCTTTTTCTAACTTTGGAAAATATGAGAGCGACAAGTGGTGAGCAGCAGGTGAAACCTACAAAGTCGTCACCAGCGATTCGCACCCTGCAACTCTTTACGAAAATTCAGTTTTCAATCGAGTGGAGAAATTATAACGTAGGCACCTGAATGCGTAAAACAACAGGCTATCTGCGTCGAATATTTACCCTCAAATCGTCAGTTAACCGTAGGCAAGCAAGCCAATCGGCGCGGAGAATAGCCCAGACGCGACGATGTGTGATTTTATGGGGAGGCACCCAGCCCGTAAACGATGTGGCTTTGCCGACGACGGATGTGAGTGGGCAGAACCTGTTCCATACGCGCATAATAGCCCAGCCCCCACATGGCCACTGCTTCAAGGGTGCCGCTGGTAGCTTGTTCTCGCTGTGCGTCTGAGCGCACCATGCCCGGGGGGAATGGCGGCATGTCGATGTAACCGGATGCTTCCAAACGCAAAGGAGCTGTATCTGTGAATAGCGCCCGAATTTGGTCTAGCTGGACAGTGGCTAAGCCGCTCAAGTTGGCGTGGGCGGCATTGTCTGCATTGGGCGCGAAGAGGGCAACGGCCGTTCCCAAGCGACCACAAGCCGCCCCATACTGTTTTCTGCCAGTCTCACTCAACCGCTGCAACACCTCCGAAGAGATCACCAAGTCAAATGCTCCCGCCACGTGAAAATCTTGATCCAAGGCCGGAAGATGTTCTAATTTTGGCGAAACGGCCGTTAACCACCCCTCATGTTGGGCAGCCGACAAGCCACGCTCTAATTTTTCCAGCGCAAACGGCCGTTCATCCACGATAGTGACAGCCGCATGCAGCTCTTCTGCCAACAACAGGAAGTCGAGGCTGCTCCCATATTTTTCAGGCAGGCCAGCGATGAGGATAGTTTGGGGAAACGGCCGTTTCTTCAACCATTTCGCCAACACCAACCGCTTCGCAAAATATTCATACGCCGTGCCCACGCCTTCACCTTCCGCCAGCGCAGGCACATACAAAGATTTAATAGATTGATGCTTCAACATTACAAAAGCCCATTCCTTTGATACCAGGTCACCGTTTCCCAGACACCGGATAGTAAATCAAATTGCGGAGAATAGCCGAGATCCGCTTGCGCCTTTCGCCATGAAAAACGGCGATCCTCGCTAAAAAAAGCCACACCAGTACGGCTCAGAGGCGGGCGTCCCTTAGTCAGCCCGGCAATGAATTCAAAACCAGTCGCACCCAAAAGAGCCAGCCATTTAGGCATACTCAACTTAGGCGGCGGCACGTTTAGCACAGTGGCAATGGCTTCGCCAAACTCACGAAACGTCACCGGTTCCAACCCAGTGATATGATAAATCTCACCAACGTTACCATTATGCAAAGCCAATAACATCCCCAAAACAGCATCGTCGATGAATGTCGGATGGCAAACATGCTTACCGCCATCAATGTAAAAGAATTTCCTATCTCTCACCGCTTGAAACAAACCCAAAACATGCACATCCCCAGGGCCATAAATGAACTCTGGGCGCACAATAATGATGGGCAAACCAGCCTTGACATACACGGGCATCATCTGCTCGGCAATGGCTTTACTCCGTTCATACGAGTTGCTCGGCGCTAACGGGGCAGTCTCATCCGCT
>PDQY01000138.1 GCA_002746795.1 Chloroflexota bacterium
TAAAGCGCGTACTACAAACAGATTAGGTTCGTAGTGCGCACTTCAGTGCGCTGTTTTTACGCGTTAAAGCGCGTACTACAAACAGATTAGGTTCGTAGTACGCACTTCAGTGCGCTGTTTTTACGCGCTAAAGCGCGTACTACAAACAACGAATTCGTCGTGCGCACTTTAGTGCGCTGTCTTTACGCGCTAAAGCGCGTACTACAAACAGATTAGGTTCGTAGTGCGCACTTCAGTGCGCTGTCTTTACGCGCTAAAGCGCATCCACAAACTAACCTGAGAGCCACATCACTGACCCAGCCCCACCAAACCACTCGGGCCCTCTACCAACAAATAACGCAGCACCAAGGTATCAACAATCGTCTCAACAGGTGCCCGTTCATCGGTAAACACAACCTCTGAGGCTGTGGCGGGAACAAGGTTGTTATGGGCGGTTTCTATGGCGGCGCGTAGCAGCGGATCAACAGCAGGGTCAAGCTGCATCAAGTTTTGCGCCAAATTTTCTGGCACAGTGGGCTGGTTGGTCGCCACCAAAATCGTATTGAGCGAACCAGGCACGTCAATGGCATGGATGGTAGGAAAGACGGTTTGCATGGTCGCTGTCATGGCTTCAATCAGGATTCTATCCTCTGGCGCCCGGCCCACATTGATCGCCACCACTCCATCCTCAGTTAAATGTGCCTGTACTTCCTTAAAAAATTGTTGGGTAGTCAGATGCCAGGGGATGTAAGGCACTTTGTAGGCGTCGATGGTGAGAACATCATATAACTTATTGAGCTGGTTGAGTTCATAACGGCCGTCGCCCACAATCACGTTGATATTGGGATCAGTCAGCGCAAAATAATCACGGCCTGCCTGCACAATCTTGGGGTCGAGTTCAATGCCATCAATGGGAATTTCACCAAATACGCGGGTAAACTGTTTGGGAATGGTACCGGCTGCCAGCCCAATCACAGCTGCGTTGTCAACCACTATCGGCCCCTCATTGAAGTATGGCGCTGCCAACATGATACTCCACACAGAAATGGTGGGCACATGCCCGCCATCACAATAAAAGGAATGGAAAGCCTGACCTTCATTCAAGAGCAGATAGTTACAATCATCCCAACGCACCACTTGGATGTAATTGTAAGCGGATTCTGTCTCGAAAATTTGGCCTTCATATGCCTTGATGCCACCATGTGTCCAGAAGAAAATGACGGGGATGAGCAAAATTGCCAAAATGGCAGCAGCCAATCCCGTGTTTCTTTGAGTTTGCCACAAACCAATCAGCCCAGTGATTAAGAGGACAAGCCCAAAGAGAACGGCCGTTATCCGGGAGCCAAGCAGCGGAATCGTGATCAGCACCGGCAGATACGTGCCAAGTAAACTGCCCATCGTTGAGATGGCATAGACGCGCCCACTCACGCGCCCCGCTTCCCCCACATCATGCACAGCCAAACGAATGGCAAAAGGCGACATGCACCCCAGCAAAGTTACCGGCACCGCCAGGGACAACACAACCGCCACCAGCGAACTGACAATGGCTCCCACTTGCATTTCGGCCATCGCTGCCGCCGCTGATTTGAGAACGACACTGGTGAGCAACAAAAAGAAAACGGAGCAGAAGCCGGTGAATGTGACCAGTTGATAGAAAGTATGGAGAAACGGCCGTTTGTCAGCCAGCCGACCGCCTAGAAAATACCCCGCGGTTAAAAACAGAAGCACCAGACCAATCACATTGGCCCAAACGATATTTGATGTGCCGTAAACCGTTTGCAGCATGCGGCTGGTGGTAAACTCCACCGCCAGGGTACTCATGCCGGCAATAAACACGGCCAAATACAAATAGCGGCGTGATAATTTTTGATGCCTACCTTCTGATTTCTGCCTTGATAACATGTGGGTTTCATCTTCCATATCGAGGAGGAATTATAGCGGGGATGGAGAGATATGGCAGGTATAGCGTTACTGGAATAGGTTTGCCATTTCTGCTGCTGATAAGTGTGCCACATTCTTAAAAATCAGGGTCAACGGCTGGTCGTAAACCACAAAACTCTCATCAACACGCCCCCCGTCAATGCCTGGCATGTTGGTCTGCAAATAGGCCGATAACTCATCAGGCGGTGTCAACCCAGGCCAACCGAATGTGTCAGGACGATAAAAAGCAGAGCCAAGTTGGGGATAACGGCCGTTTATCCACACCAACTCATAGCCCAAATCACCATCAAGTAAAAGTTGGTGATATTGCCCAGATAAGGGGTAAGCCTGGGGCAAGCGCGGCACCACACCATACGCTCGATTTGTCACGAGTGTTAAATAATCAGCTTCAGCCAACATTCCCAGATTTTTTGCTAATTTTTCCTCTGAATCTCGTTCCCCAATGCCAGTAAGCCAGGTCAGTTCTTCGTTACGATATTCTGAGCGGGAACGCTTTTCCCCTTGATAGCCCATCGAAGTTGGCAAAGAATCATCCCACTGCTCACTCAAAATGAGCGAACCGGGGGGCACGTTGTCGTAAATCCATTCAGAGGCTGCCCTCCAGGGATGGTTTGCTTGATACATGTTGACGAATGCCACAGCGTAAACGGCCGTTCCCCCCAAGGTGACGCCCCACACCACACGCCGCCACCAAACCCGCCGCAGGCTCAACACCATCGCCGCGCCGTACAACATCAAAAACGGCACCAACGGCTGCAAATAACGCATAAACTTTACAAAGAAACTGCCAGTAACCAAAAAAAAGGGAAGCATCCAAGACAAGAGGATTACAGATGAGCGATTACAGCTTAAAGATTGCCCAGACAGCCAGTTCCAAAAGTGCCAATCTTTAATCTTTAAATTTTTGATGATCTGCCAAATCGCCCATATCCCTCCCCCAAATCCCACCACAGCCAACAGCGGCCCCATGCCCCATTTAAACTGCATTTCCAGGTAGTAGAGATAAGGGATCGTGCCATCATACTGGCGGGTGAAAGGGATATTGCCCCCGCCATTGACCATCACACTCTGTCGGGAAATATTGTCCAGGTAGCAAGATGCCCAATTCAAACGGGGAATGGTAACTGAAGCCAACGTCAGCGCTGGCGTAATGACCTCACAGGTCCAGTCTAACACAGCAAAGGGATTGGTGAGGAAAAAAGAGAAGAAGGCAGCGATAACGGCCGTTGCCACTCCCCCCAGCCACTTGTGACCAAAAGCAAACCAGGCTGTCAGCGTCAAAGGCAAAAAGAGCATCACCGCCGAAAACTTAGCCCCCACAGCCAACCCCACAAACAGTGCCGCCAAAACAAACCAAATCCGTGAAGGCTCAGATAAAGAGCCATCTGCCTTTTGTTTTCCACCAGCTCCCTTCACCATCAAATACAAACTCGACAGTGCAAAAAAGGTCAGATACGGATCCACAGCAAAGAAGTGCGAGAGCTGAATGTGCATCACATTCAAGGCCAGGAAGGCAGCCGCCAACAAGCCAACTTCAGGACTAAATAGGCACCTCCCTAGCAAAAAGAGGATGATTATCGTGAGCAGATCAACAAGCCCAGTCAACGCCCGAGACACAGCCGCCACATGCCGGAACTCAACTCTCCCGGCAGTGTTGAGGATGTCTGTGGTGAGGTACCAATGCGCAGGAAGGTAGTCAGTAACGGCCGTTTCCCCCAACCAGGCAGCCCCCTTTGTCGCCGCCACACCCAAATACAGCGGCAAATGCCCATAAGCAAACTTACGCGGTTGATCTTGCTCCACCAGAACACCCTGGCTGAGAGCATTGGGCGGCCAATAATAGGGATTAAATGTCGATTCCGTTGGTGAAAAAGCCGTTTGCCAATCTTCCGGCCATTCAATCGTGGTAGCCACCCAATGGATATACCGTTCATCAGGATGAAAATGATAATAACCATCCCAATCCAAGCCCGTCCAGCGCAAAACGGCCGCCACCAAAAGTATGAGGCTCAACAAGACCCAAACTATCCTCTTTCGCATCGCAGCATTGTAGTGGCAGAGAAGCAAAGTAGCAAAATCACAAACGCCGCATACCACTCTGCCACTTTAAAACAAAAAGAGCCGGCACCACTGTCCCGACCCTTCACAAAACTCAACAATCTGAGACTTAGAAATCTTCCTCTTCGTCCTTGCCTTTGCTGATAACCTCCACAGAATCGGCAGCCGGATCGAATTCGCCCTCTTCGCCCTCTTCCTCTTCTTCTTCGATGCCAGCGCGGTCAAAGGCAAAGGAAGCCACCGTCGTTTCGGGGTCAGACAAAATCTCAACGCCCTCAGGAGCTTTCAAGTCAGCCACAGTAATCACATCATCAGTGGTGGCAATCAAGCTAATGTCCACTTCAATCTCAGAGACAAGAGCTTCTGGCAAGGCTTCAATTTCAACAGTACGCATCGCAAATGTAATCGTACCAGTGCCTTCCGCCATGGCGCCTGATTCACCAACAGCTATCAATTCAGCTTCACCAACAATCGCAGTTTTCAAGTCAACTTCGATAAAATCGACATGAATCAAGTCACCACGAGTGACATGTTGCTGAATGTCACGAGCCAACACCGTGCGGGTATCAGAGCCTATTTGCACATCAATCAAATTAGTCTGCCCGGATTCACGCAAAATGCGAAATAGAGCCAAGGTATCCAATTGGATATTGACAGGCTCAGATGCACCATAAATCACAGCTGGTGTGATGCCATCGCGGCGCAGTTTCTTTACTTTCTTTCCAGTTATTTCGCGGGGATCCGCAGCAATTGTCAAACGTTCGTCACTCATGGTTACTCATCCTCAACTAACAATCTCCTCCGAATTTAACGGGGATTAGGGGATCATAGGACAATAACCTTCCTATCCTCTCCCAATCCCCGCTGTGTTCCCGGAGGATCAGAATATCTATTTTCAAGTTCACACCATCTCCTGACAAAAAGACGCATCCAGAGCAATGATTCGTTACCCGGATGCGACATGTTTGATTATAATTGTCATCCTGATGGAAATGAACCGGTAAAGTATAGCAATCTTTATCAATTCGTCAACTTGACAACGAATTTTTCAGTTCTATGAAAGGGATCGCTTTTGAAGGTGTTGGCATGGCCGGAAACACGTTCCCAAGGGATATGAATGGAGCCGCGCCGTTCCTGATGGCATACTCAGCATTAAAATTTGACGTGCAAAGCAACACAGGGTAAAAAGCACGCTTGGAGGCAACATGACACAGACAAATGCAACGGATTTAACTGATTATTACACAACCATTAGAGAATTAGGAAAATTACGGACGAATAAGCATGCCGAACGGTGGAGTGAAGCTACTTTGCACACGTTGGCTCTCAATCTGGATCGAGGGACGAAGCAGAAATTAGCTAACGCGCTACCGGAAGCACTTTCCGCTCAACTCAAACGCAAATTCTGGCTCCTTCACTTCCGAGATAAAAGTTTGACCTGCAATGAGTTCCAAAAAATAACGGCAAGGCGTGCAGGGAATACTGATGAGAGTTTTGCTCGCTATCCTGTCATTGCCACGTTTCATGGGCTCAAGAGTTTCATTAATGATTCTCTGAATGATGACGTTGCCAATACGCTTTCGCCTGAACTGAGCCAAATGTGGCAAGATGCGTGATTCAGTGACCAGTGATCAGTAACTCCCACTACGGCTTCCCGATTCCCGATTTCCGGTTACGGTTTATACTTTTTTTTGGCCTCGCTTTTCTGCTGTTGGGGTGCGAAGTAAAATTGCCAGAAACGGCCGTTCGCGGATCCATTCAAGTCTCCCTGACAGCCGATGGGGAAACCTACAACCTCGATACAGAAGCCACCAACGTGCGAGAACTGCTTGAAGAAGCAGGCATCGACGTAGATGAAGATGACGAGCTCACCCCACCTGCCTACACCCCATTGGTAGGGGGCGAAGACATCGTGGTCGTTCGTATAAAGGAAGAAATAGAAACCACCACAGAGAGCCTCCCCTACAGCCGCAAACTTGTACGCAATGAGTCGATGAACGTTGGGGAAGAACTCATTGTGCAGCCGGGTAAACCTGGCTTGCAAGAAACAACGATTCGCATTGTGTACCGAGATGGTCTGGAGGCGGAGCGGTGGCCGACGCAAACGATTATCATTGAAGAGCCACAAGATGAAATTATGATGCTGGGCATTGGCACCTCCCGTGACAATGTCAGCTTTCCTGGCACATTGGCCTACATGAGTGATGGCACGGCCGTTATTCTCCGTGGTGATTCCGCTTTTCCTGAACAGCTGGACGTGGGCAGTGGCTTAGATGGTCGCGTGTTCGACCTGTCGCCCGATGGCAGCCACCTGCTCTTTACTCGTGTGGATGGCGATCCAGCCAGCTTCAACAACGCTCTTTACATCATCGAAACCCAGCGGAACGCAAAACCACGCTCGCTAAACGCCAACGATGTGTTATGGGCAGGCTGGAATCCGACCAGTGAGGCAGAGCTAGGAGAAATCGCTTACACCACAGCTATTTCCACCACACAACCACCGGGCTGGGAAGCCAATAATGATTTGTGGTTAGGTGAAATTCCAGCCAGTGCCGAAGAGGAATTTGAACCGAAACTGATTATTGAAGCTTATCCGGCTCTGTATGGCTGGTGGGGCGGCAATTATGCCTGGTCGCCCGATGGCACTCGTCTGGGTTACAGCTTTGCCAATGAGATCGGCACCATTGTCATAGACCCTGATTTCAAGGGGGAACGTCGGGTACGCCTCAAAGAGTTTTCTGAGTACAACACATTATCAGATTGGGTGTGGGTGCCCACGCTAACCTGGTCTCCCGACGGCCGTTTTCTAGCCTACACGAGCTACAACGATGATGATCCGAACCAACCCACTTTTGATAGTTGGGCTATTGACTCGCTGACAGGGGTAAACGGCCGTTTCGTCCAAGATTCTGGTATGTGGGCACATCTACACTGGGGAACAAGCCAGGATGATGTGGCGCCCATCGCCTTCTTGCGCACCACAAATCCTCTGGACAGCGAACACAGCCGTTACACCCTGTGGTTGATGGATCAAGATGGCAGTAACGCTCGGCAAATCTACCCCAACCTCAACGAAAACAGCAATTTTTCATACCAGCCACGCTTCTTGGCCTGGAGTCCCACTGGTGCAGAAATCGCTTTCATTTACAACAACGCCCTGTATCTCTACAGCCTGGAAGAGGATAGTGCGCGTCGCCTAACAGAAAACGACGCTATCAACTCCCATCCCACCTGGGCTCCTTACGGGAACGCCATCATCAACGGGTTCGACTTTGACCAATCAACTCCCGCCACGCCACGCCACACCAACGACTTCATACCAGAAAATTCCCGCCGCAGTGAGTAAATTTTCGCCTGGCTCTCTTATTGGGCACTGATAAAAGCAGAGCAACACAGATGAAAACTATTTCGTCGTATGCTTTAATTTCTGTTCCTAAGCGAAGTGCCCGGCACATATTCATACCAACAGTTTAAGAACCGGATTCGCCAACGGTGATAGTGCCCAGGGGCACCACCTCTCGCAACACCCCACCCTCGTCGATTGGCAGACGGATATCTGGATCAGCAAAATCATACATGCCCAAGTTGAGGGTGTAATGCCCAGGAGGTAAATCTGTGGGAATAAGCACGCCATGATTATCGATGATGGTTTCATCAGGTTTCCAGATTGTAGTCGGTTTCAGGGTACTGCCAGGCTCACTATCCCGTTGCGTCACAAGTTGACCGTTTTCATCTAACACATGCAAGAAAACTTTGTAACGTTGTTCAAGCGCGGCATCCGTTAGCCAGAACAGAGACAGTTGCAAAATATCGCCAGGAGCCAGTTCCGTTTCTGCTAACGTGTATCCACTCAGGGAAATGTGATCACCAAATTTAATCTGGGTAGGGGTTTCTATCTCTGTGGCTGGCGCAGAGGGCACGGCATACACCACAAATCGTACATCCTGGCTCCAAACACTGGTTGCTTTATAAGTGTTTTCGTCTAGCCACTTCTCAATGATTCGCTCTGGATCCTGTTGACTATCTCCCCAGTAAATAACGTAAATCCGTTCATGTTGAGAGGCAATATTCGTTAGTTCAGATTCAATTTGTTCGCGGCTCATGCCCGATAAAGGCAGTGGATACACAGGAGCGCCCGCGGTATGGTAATAGGTGAAGACTTCCCATTGATTCGGCGCATTGAGGATGATGCCAGCATTTTCATGGTTGTCCGCCGCAATTTGCGCAGCCATGCCGCGATAATCGGCACGGGCATAGTCGGGATTGGTGTAGAGATTGACTAAAGAGCGCACCACGCCCACGCTAGCTAACAACCCCAAAAGGAGGAGTAAGCCGAGGTATGGCAACCGCCATTTTCCCCCTAAGAAGTGGCTTTCTACAGCTTTCACAGGACCCACAGCTTGTTCATGAGCCGGGGCGGGTCTGGGTGAAGAGGCAAAGACCACCAGGATGATCAGGATAGCAAAGGGAGCGATGACCACAAGCAGCATTTTGAATAATTGTGGCTCGAAGGCACCAACATAGTAGGCTGCCAAAACGGGAATGAAGAAGGCGGCCAGCCAAACGGCCGTTCTCCAACCACGATCTAGCACCACACCCAAAGTCATCAAAACGGCCACCGCCGCCAACGACCCTGCCACCTCCTCCCCCGTCACCGTATGCCCGAAGGCCAACCAGCGAAATACAGCCAGCAAATAATCAGGCAGAAACGGCCGTGCTGCTGGCCCGCCACCAATATTCCTCAAGAAAATTGGCAGCCAAGGCAGGTAGAGGAGGCACACGGCAAGCATCATGGCCAACCAAAAGGCGATTAACGATGGCGGATGGCAGATGGCGGCTTGACGATTGACAACGTTAGAATCTCCCCTCTCCCCTCGCCACTCTCTTATGATCCATATCCCAAACACCACATTCTGCGCCACAATCACCGCCGGAAAAGCATACTGCGTATACAAGCCAGCAGCAGCAAAAAAAACATACCCAGCAGAAAGCAAGATGATTTTCCGCCATCGACTGTCAGCTACTGGCTGCCGCATCACCTCCCACCACCAAAACATAAACAAAGTAGAAAGCGCCGCTTCAAGCGCCAACAAGGCATACATGCGTGCTTCTTGACTGTAGTAGATAAGCGGTGGCGAAACGGCCGTTATCCCAGCAACCAGCAAAACGGCCGTCCACGCAAACCGCTCATCCCGCTGCCCCACTGCCCCGCTGCCGCGAAAAGAAAGCCTCGCTAACGCCACTGCCCCCGCCACCACCACCAAGCCAGCAAACGCCGACAAAGAGCGCAAGCCAAACTCACCCTCCCCCACCAGTTCCCGCCAGCCACGCAGCAGCAAATAATACAACGGCGGATGAATATCGCTAGCCGTGCCCTCGACGATCAGTTGGAGTGAACGTTCACTGAGACGAGCGCTGTTGCCTTCGTCATTCCAAAAAGATTGGGCATCAAGATTGTGGAACCGCAGGCAGGTCGCCAAAAGCAGAATAATAACAGAGCCAATAAGAACCTTTGCCTTCATAAATCGTCAACAGTCAAATATCGACTGCTTCTTCATCAACTTCCCAGCTGTCATAAACCCAAACACTCTCCGCATCACCAAATGCCAAACGGCCGTTCCCGCCCCTCACCTCTCATCTGCTCCCCAAACAATCAGGTACTCAGTGTAAAACGAAAGGCAAAAATTTGCTGACTGTCACCTAAATAGACAACAACAATGTTGTGGTCGTATTTTGCATCTAAAGTAAATTTATTTATATCCCCAATAATAAATGAGCCACCACTAAATTCCACCCTCCCGATTATATCATAGGTATTTTTTTCTATTACCCACAAACTACTATCGCTTTTTATTAGAAATGCGGAATATACCTCTGTAGATACAGCACTAATGATGTCATATCGTTCACATTCTAGCTTTTCCTCCATATATCTTTTACCGTACCTACAATCTCATATCGCCCGAATCAAGAGGGTATGTTGTATCAATAATCGTCATTGCGCTCACAAACATAGGTAACCGTTTTCTATTCTGTTCAGAAACAATTTGGGGAATTATTCTATCATTTCGTCTAACCAATGACGGAATTGATTTTTATCTGCAGCTATTTCCTGATACATCGCGTATGTTATGGGTAAAATCACACG
>PDQY01000139.1 GCA_002746795.1 Chloroflexota bacterium
GCCAGGCAGACCTGACAGAGGGGACGCATGTCTTACCCATCATCGGTGGAACGGCCGTTCTCATTGGGTTCCTCCTGGCAAAAAGCCGATTCTCAGGACGCACAGCCCACAGTATGGCGCTCATTTATGGTTTCATCATCGTGGGGTACCTGGTGGGAACCACGCTGCCCGAAACCATGTCCTGGCACGATCGCATTATCAATCTGGGCTCCCGGCAAATAGAGTGGTTAAGTAAAGCCTCTACGGGGGGAACTAGCCGGGATGGTCTTATTTTTGTGTTGCAAACAGCCGCCATTTTCTGGCTTTTGGGATATTCAGCAGCTTGGTATACCTTCCGTAAACCCCGTGTTTGGCGAGCCGTACTCCCCGCTGGCTTCGTGTTGCTTAGTGTCGTTTATTACTATTATGGTGCCAAACCCTTACTCTATTATCTAGCCATCTATGTCATCCTGGCACTGTTGTTGGTCGCACGTACCCATCTGGCCGCCCAGGAGCAAATTTGGCGCAAAATGGCTGTTCGTTATGAACGCAGCATCTACACCAACTTTTTGCAAACGGGGCTTGTCGTCGCTTTACTGCTGCTTTCGCTGGCCTATGTCATGCCCACCTTTGCCGCCAACACACAAGTCAATGATGTATTCAGTGATACACGTGGTCCCTGGCGAGACTTCCAAGCCGCATGGACACGGCTTTTTGCCGCCCTGCGTGCTTATGGCATCACAACCAATGATCCCTACCAGGACACCATGACTTTGGGCGGACCACGAACGGTGAGCGATGACCTGGTCATGGACATCTACGTGCCGCGCCAACTCCCCAATCTCTATTGGCGTGCCATCACGATGGACACATACGAAGATGGCAGCTGGTCAACTAAAGACCAGGATACCAGCCTCCATTTTCCGGATGATGGGTTTCTACCAGTTGTTTCAACTTCTTCTCGACAAGTAATCACCCAAACTATTGTCAATTATTTGCCCAATTCCAGCATCATTTATGCGGCGCCGGAGATAGTTGGCTCCAGCCGCCAAATGTTTGTAGACTCGACGATGGATGACGCGGGCAAACAGGTCATTTCTGCCATTCGCTCTCGCTTTGTCTTAACGTTGGGGGATGATTATGATGTAACTTCTCGCATTTCTGTTGCAGATGAGCTCAGTTTGCAAATGGCTTCTACTGACTATCCTGATTGGGTTACGGACACCTATCTCCAGATACCAAATAGCTTGACACCCGAAACTTTGGCCTTAGCGGCACAGCTTACCGCAGGTTTAGGGAATCCTTACGACAAAGCAACGGCCGTTCAAAATTACCTTCGAGAAAATATCACCTACAACGACCAGATAGACTCTCCTCCTGCCGATGCTGACCCCATTCATTACACGTTATTTGAAAGCCAAGAAGCTTACTGCACTTATTACGCCTCAGCCATGGCGATCATGCTGCGCTCACAAGGGATACCCACACGCATTGTCAATGGTTATGCTCAAGGTGATTTTGACGAAGAAACCAATTCTTATCGCGTGCGAGCCTCAAATGCCCATACCTGGGTGGACGTCTATTTCCCCGATTATGGTTGGATCCAATTTGAACCGACAGCATCCATTCCCGTGGTGGTACGCCAACCACGATTGGTCAATGAACTGCATAACTCAACTGAAGACCCATTCTTAAATTTTGATGATATTGAAGATATTCGGGCAGAGGATGAATCTCGCTTTGGTGAGGAACCAAAAGCAACGGGCAATACCAGGCTGCCTACAGAGGCATGGATGGACAGGATATTTGTCTGGCAAACGGCCGTTGCTGTTATCATCCTGGGAATCGCCATCTTGCTCATGTGGGTAGCTAACGAATTTAACAAACAAGTTGAGAGTGATGTCGCTCGCAGCTACGCCCGCCTAGAAAGCTGGGCGGGGTGGTTAGGCCTCAAATTCCAGACAGCCAACACCCCCTACGAACGAGCCGACCACATCTTGGCTGAAATGCCAGAAGGCAGCACCCAGGTACAGAATCTCACCCAACAGTACGTCCTGCGTGAATATAGTGCTGAGCATAAACACGATGAATCATTTAGCCCTCGAGATGAATGGCGTACCCTGCGCCCCCTTTTCCTGCGCAAAAGCATTCAAAGACGCCTGGAAAAATGGCGACGAAAACCAGAAATATAAGCGCGTATGAAAGCCACCAGCATTGTGCCCATGGCCATCTGACATACGTGCTAGGGACTTCGAGCCGCACAATTGACACCCCAGAAAGACAAATGTGAGTTCCACCATGCCTTAACCTTTGCTATAATCTAAATTGTAAAATGAAGAACGAATCAGAACCCTCCCGTTCGGT
Source organism: Chloroflexota bacterium (assembly GCA_002746795.1). Taxonomy (GTDB): domain Bacteria; phylum Chloroflexota; class Anaerolineae; order Promineifilales; family Promineifilaceae. The sequence continues at coordinate 2,344 of PDQY01000139.1, forward strand.
GAGATTTTGATTGGAGGATATATCCTTGAGCGACGAATCCAGCAACTCACAAGTAACCACCCAGGTTCATATCAACTTAAAGCATCTACGAAAAATGCTCGATGAATTGGGCGGCGCTGTTAACCAACAGCAAACCATGATCGTCACCCGCGAGCAGCTCAACCGTCAGGCAGCCATGCAATCCTCAGACGAAATGGCTCGCCTATTCGTCGATGTGCGTTGTGCCTTAGAAGAATTAGAACGCCGCATTGAAGCGCAAGAGAAAGAACATGCACAGTTACGTGCCATGCAAGAAGTGGGCGCGGTCATCAACTCTTCATTAGAACTCAACGAGGTGCTGACTTTTGTCATGGATGCCATCATTCGCCTCACTCAGGCAGAACGCGCTATCCTGCTCCTCGCAGACGAAGAAACACGCCAGCTGGAAGTGCAAGTTGCCCGCAACGTAGATCAGGAAACCATCGAAAAGTCATCCTCCTTTGAGATCAGCCGCACCATCGTGCGCTCAGTAGCAGAGACAGGCGAACCAGTTGCCACCATGAACGCCCAATCTGACCCTCGCTTCTCTGCAACGGAAAGCATCATCAGTTACAATTTACGCTCTATCCTCTGCGTGCCGCTCAAAATCAAAGAAACCATCATTGGCGTCGTTTATGCTGATAATCGCATTGTCTCTGGCATTTTTAGCGATGCGGATCGGGATTTGCTGGCTACCTTTGCCAACCAGGCGGCTGTCGCCATTGAAAATGCCCGTCTTTTCCAGCAAATCCGCCAGCACCTGATGGAAATCACCGAGATGAAAGAGTTGATGGACAATGTGTTTGAATCCATCGCCAGCGGTGTGATTACCATTGATGAAAAAGATCGTGTGGCTTTGTTCAATCAAGCGGCCGAATGCATTTTAGATGTTGATCCCAAATCAGTTTTGTTCGAGACCTACGCCCGAGCTATAAAGATCATGAACCTGCCCGTTGAGCCAATCGTGGAAGATGTTAAAGCTAACGGCGACATGAGGCAAGTGGAAATGGATATTGTTGTCGGTAATCGTCCTGGCACCACCGCATTGAACCTGACGATTTCACCTTTGCGGGATGTGGCTGAAGAATCCTTGGGTGTGGCCATGGTACTCAACGATATTTCTGAGACTAAGCGCCTCGAGAGCGTGCGCCGGTATTTGCCTCCTGCCCTGGTAGACCAGGTACGGGACGTGGATGCAGCACAAAGACCGCAGCGCCGCGTGATGAGTGTCTTATTTGCCGATGTGCGCGGCTTTAGTACCTTTAGTGAGAATCTCGACTCGGAAGAACTCATTGAAGTCATCAACGGCTATTTTACAGAAGCGGTGAAAGCTATTTCTCATTACGGTGGCTTGACTGATAAATTTATGGGGGATGCGGTGATGGCTTTGTATAACACGCCCCTCAACCCGCAAGCAAATCACACAGAACGTGCGGTGCGCACCGCGTTGATGATTCAAGAAGGCATGCGTGAATACCACGCCCAATTACCAGAAAATCGCCGCCTCTATTTTGGCACAGGTATTCATTTGGGCGAAGCAGTTGTGGGGAATGTGGGTAGTGCTTTGCGTAAGGATTACTCTGCCATTGGTGATGCGGTGAACCTGGCCAAGCGGGTGCAAGAAAATGCCGGAGCGGGGCAAATTTTGCTTAGTGGGTCTGCATACAATGCGGTGCGTAACTGGGTCAATGTTGGCGAACTGCAATTGATGCAAGTTAAAGGTCGCCAGGCGTTTGAGCAAATTTACGAGCTGAAGGGCATCAAAGGGTAACGCATGTTTCCGGTTTTCAATGCCTGGCGCATGTTTCTTGTCAAACGGCCGTTCTCTATGTGTGTATCCATCAATAAGTTACGGCATGGATGGCTACGTTTCCAGTGACCTTTAATCCTGCAAAACGGGGATTGATTTTTAGACGGTCACTGTGCCGCATGGCTCTGTCTTAAAACTTGTAAAAGTTTCTCCACACTCGGTCTGTCTGTTGGCTCACGGCTAGGGTGCGCCAAACGCACAATTCCCTGACTATCCACAATAAAATCGCCGCCTAGTTGATGCGGATTGCCACGTTTGCCAAACTTTTGGCGTCCTTGCAGGGTGGCTTTAGCGTAATACCACAAGGTCTGCGGCATCCAGGAGCGAATGATAGAAGAGTGCAAGCCAAAGGCATGGTAAGCGTCCCGCTCTGGATCGACCAAAAAGGGGAATGGTGATTGCGTCTCTTGCCGCCACATTCGCGCCCAATGCTCCGTGCCAAACGAAATCGTTACCACATTGGTGTTGAGAGCCTTAAACTGCTGCTGGTGTGATGCAACCTGCACCACATGGTCGCGGCAGGGCAGTCAGGCCAGATGGCGCAGGAAGATGAGGAGGGCAGAATGCTTGGTCTTGACCCCGTCGAAACGGCCGTTTCCCCACAAACTATCCAGCCTCACCCATTCACCGGTACAGGTTTGTAATTGTACGTTAGGCGCTTTCCTACCCACTTTGAGTTTCTTCATGGCGCCGAAGTATACCGGAAACGGCCGTTTTTTCCTGCCAAATTCTATCCACTGCTCAGACTCGCCTTGCCAACTTTGGAGATCCTCCGCTAAAATCTGTGCAGCATGGATGATGCAATACCCACGACAACGTCCACTGATGTTCGCCCACGCTCCGCAACTTTAGCACTTTGGGGGGTTTTTCTCTTAGGAGCGTGGAATTTTGGTCGTGTATTAGCCTTTGGTCAACAAATGGATTTGTTGTTGGAACTGGCTGTCCAGCCAGACTCACGGTTCCGCTTCATGCTGGCTCTGATATGGGGTTTTGTATTTCTAGGATTATGGTGGTTGATACGACAGAAACGGCCGTTTACCCGCAAACTCACACCACTCATCCTCATCCTGCATGCCGTTTACGAACTCAGTTTAACCATTTTGTTCGCCCAAACACCGTTAGCCAGGCAGGCCATTTGGCTCAATTTGAGCATCCACCTGTTCCTCATCCTATTTGTCACCTGGGCACTCAACAGAACGGCCGTTGACCACTACTACCACGCCAACAAATAAAAGCATCATTCATCATTCTTTATTAAAAAAAGAGGAGGGAATAGAGAAACACATGGATCCGAAACTCAAAAAACTCAACGAAATGCGGGCCATATCTCAGCAAGGTGGTGGCAAAAAACGCATCGCCAGGCAAAAAGCCAAAGGCAAAATGACCGCCCGTGAACGCATCGAGCTGCTCCTCGACAAAGGCACATTCCGTGAAATGGGTGCGTTCGTTGTCCATCGTGAACGCAACTTTGGTATGGACAAACAACTCACCCTTGGAGACAGCGTAGTAACTGGTTGGGGAACAATAGACGGCCGTTTAGTTTACGTGTTTAGCCAGGATTTCACTGTATTCGGGGGTAGCCTCAGTGAAGTACATGCCGAACAAATCGTCAAAATCATGGACATGGCCATGAAAAACGGTGCGCCCGTCATCGGCATCAACGACTCTGGTGGCGCGCGCATTCAAGAAGGGGTTATAAGCCTCGGTGGTTACGCCGACATCTTCCTGCGCAATACCCTCGCCTCAGGCGTTGTCCCTCAAATTAGCGCCATCATGGGGCCCTGCGCTGGCGGTGCCGTCTACTCCCCCGCCCTCACAGACTTCATCTTCATGGTCAAAGAGACCAGCCACATGTTCATCACCGGCCCCGATGTCGTCAAATCGGTAACAGGCGAAGACGTGACCTTTGAGGAACTGGGAGGAGCCATGACCCACAACAGCAAAAGCGGGGTAGCCCACATGGCCTGTGAATCAGAAGGCGACGCCCTCTACCTCATCCGCGAAATGATGAGCTACCTTCCCGCCAACAACATGGAAGAGCCACCCTTCAAAGCCACCGCTGACAGCCCCCAGCGCACCGAAGAAGCCCTCAACAGCATCGTCCCCGACAACCCCCACAAACCATACGACATCAAAGAGGCCATCAACCTCATCGTCGATGATGGTGAGTTTTTTGAAATCCACCAACACTTTGCGCAAAACATCGTCGTTGGCTTTGCCCGGCTCGGTGGTTTCAGCGTGGGCATAGTAGCCAACCAACCGATGGTATTAGCCGGTGTCTTGGATATCGAAAGCAGTGAAAAAGCGGCTCGCTTTGTCCGTTTCTGCGATGCATTCAACATTCCACTCATCGTCTTTGAAGACGTGCCTGGGTTCCTGCCCGGCACCGACCAGGAATATGGCGGCATCATTCGTCACGGGGCGAAACTGCTCTACGCCTTCTGCGAAGCCACCGTCCCCAAAATTACCGTAGTGACACGCAAAGCATATGGTGGTGCCTACTGCGTCATGAACAGCAAACACATTCGCTCTGATCTGAATCTCGCCTGGCCTTCTGCTGAAATTGCCGTGATGGGACCAGATGGTGCTGTGAACATCATTTTCCGCCGAGAACTGGCTGAGGCTGAGGATCCCGCTGCCAAAAAAGCCGAACTGGTTGAAGAATACCGCGAACTTTTCGCTAACCCCTTTGTGGCTGCCCAACGTGGTTTCATTGACGACGTGATCGAACCAAAAGAGACCCGTCCATACCTCATCAACGCCTTACACATGCTGCAAAACAAGCGGGACGAAAATCCACCGAAGAAGCACGGCAATATGCCCCTGTAGTGTGTGCCCATAAATAAGCGGCAGAATGCATGGATGCGCTTCAAGTGACCTCTCCCCATGAAAAACGGGGACTAATTTTTAGACGGTCATTTAGATTGACGATTAGGGGACTTCCTTAGTTAATTGCAAATCGTTAATCACAAATCGTAAATTGAACTATGAAACGAGACGACGGATTACTTACAAAAAACTTTGATAAATTGCTCATTGCCAATCGTGGTGAAATAGCAATGCGTATTTTGCGAGCCTGCCACGAGTTGGGGATTAAGACGGTAGCGGTGTTTTCTGAGGCTGACCGGAAATCGCCCCATGTGCGTTTTGCAGATGAGGCCTATTGCATTGGGGCACCAGCTGCCCGAGACAGTTACTTGCGTATGGATAAGCTCATTGCGATTGCCCAGCAATCGGGCGCCCAAGCGATTCATCCCGGCTATGGTTTTTTGGCAGAACGGGCTGAATTTGCCCAAATGTGTGTCGATCACGATATCGTTTTCGTGGGACCTCCTGCTCGTGCCATCGAGATGATGGGTGATAAGCAGGTCGCCCGCGAGACGGTGAAGGCGGCCGGTGTTCCCATCGTGCCTGGAACTGAACCAGGCTTATCAGATGAAGAGATGGTTGAGGCAGGCATCAAGATGGGCTTCCCGATTTTGGTGAAGGCGGTTGCTGGCGGTGGCGGCAAAGGGATGCGTCCAGTCCACAAAGCAGCAGAGCTACCTGGCGCGATTGCTGGTGCACGACGTGAAGCGGAAGCTGCTTTTGGCGATGGTGCGGTCTACCTGGAGAAGATGATCACGGGCGCACGCCACATCGAAATTCAGCTTTTAGCTGATGTGCAGGGCAACGCCATCCATTTGGGTGAACGGGAATGCTCGTTACAACGCCGGCATCAGAAATTGATTGAGGAAGCGCCTTCATTTGTGATTGATGAAGCATTACGCCAACGCATGGGCGTGGTGGCTGTGGCTGCGGCAAAAGCCGTTGACTATGTCAATGCGGGCACCATTGAATTCTTGTTTGACCGAGACAATAATTTCTACTTCCTGGAAATGAATACTCGGGTACAGGTTGAGCATCCTGTGACTGAGTTGGTGACGGGGATAGACATTGTGCAGGAGCAGCTTCGGGTGGCGCGGGGGCGTAAACTGCGGTTTGCTCAGGATGATGTGCAGGTAAGGGGGTGGGCGATTGAGTGCCGCATTAACGCAGAAGACCCGTACAATCATTATCTGCCTTCTACCGGCATTATTACTACGATGCGTTTGCCTTCAGGCTCTGGGGTGCGCTTGGACACAGGCGTTTGTCGCGGGTATGCAATCACGCCGTACTATGATTCGATGATTAGTAAGTTGATTTGCTATGGCGAGACGCGGGCTGAGGCTGTGTTGCGCATGCGTCGGGCGCTGGAGGAGTATCACATCATGGGGGTGAAAACGAATATCCCGTTCCATCAACACATGATGGACAGCCCCCGCTTCTTGACTGGCCAGTTTGACACTAATTTTGTTGAGGAACGGTTCAGTATGAATGACCGGGAAGTGAATAAGGATATGGAAGCGGCCGTTATGGCGGCGTTGGTGGCTCATCATCAAAGTATGCAGGCCAGCACGCAGATGACTCCAGTGGATAACGACCGTTCTGGTTCAAATTGGAAGTGGGCGAAAAGGCGGTAGGTGACCATGAAATATTACACAATAGTTAACGAACAAGAATTTGTCATCAACATTGGTAAGGATAACTCTGTTCTCATCAATGAGCAGCCTTATGACATCGATTTCCAGATTTTGCCTATCAGCGGTCTGGCTTCTCTGTTGATCAACAATCAATCCCTGGAAGCTGTGGTGGAGAAAGGGGAGGATTATTGGCAAGTGTTAACAAAAGGCGAATTGTACTATGTCAATGTCTTAGATGAACGAACCTACCAGTTGGCTCAGGCCAGGGGCAAGGAATTGGGCGATTCAGGGGAAACGGCCGTTAAGGCGCCTATGCCGGGGCTTATCATCAAGGTGTTGGTTGAAGCAGGCGAGGTTATTGCCAAAGGGCAAACTGTGGTTATTTTAGAATCGATGAAGATGGAAAATGAGTTAAAAGCGGCGCGTGATGGGGTGGTAACGGCCGTTAAGAGTGAAGCCGGAGCCAGCGTGGAAAAAGATCAGGTTTTGGTTGTCATTGGCGATCCTGAAGAATAAGATGAACAGCGATAAACAGCTTGAAGTTGAAGTGAAGTTTCTAGTCGCGGATCTGGCTGGTTTCCGCGAGCGTTTGTTGTTAGCTGGAGGCACGCCCCAAAAAGAGCGCATATTTGAACGCAACATCCGCTTTGACACCCCAGATAACACGCTGCTGAAAAAAGGCGAGCTGCTGCGCCTGCGGCAGGATGCCGCCATACGGATCACCTTCAAAGGTGAGGTAACCGCAGAGGTGGTCAGTGAAGCCAAGGTGCGGGAAGAGCTGGAAGTCAGCGTCAACAATTTTGAGACAACTGCAAAAATTTTTGAGCGCCTGGGTTTTGCTCCGGTACAGATCTATGAAAAGTATCGAGAGACTTTCATGCTCAACGATGTCGAAATTGTGTTAGATGAGATGCCGTTTGGTGATTTTGTGGAGTTAGAAGGTGAGGAATCTGCTATTAAAACGATGTCTGCGGCGCTGGCACTGGATTGGAGTCGGCGCATTAACGACAGTTATCTTGGTCTGATGGCTGATTTGAAGCAATTCCACCAGCTTGATTTTGATGACCTGACGTTCGCAAATTTTGCAGGACGCAAGATATCGATTGCAGATATTGTTCCGGCAACATAACTTTGTGGTATAGGCTTTAGCGCGTAAAAAACAGCGCACTGAAGTGCGCACTACGAACCTAAGCTTGTAGTACGTGCTTTAGCGCGTAAAAAACAGCGCACTGAAGTGCGCACTACGAATCTAAGCTTGTAGTATGTGCTTTAGCGCGTAAAAAATAGCGCACTGAAGTGCGCCCTACGAATCTAAGCTTGTAGTATGTGCTTTAGCGCGTAAAAAATA
>PDQY01000048.1 GCA_002746795.1 Chloroflexota bacterium
ACTGTACCAAAATTGACGACATTCTCACCCAGGCAGAGGGCAACCATTTCGATGTCGCTATCACCACTGTGCAACAACCAGGAGAAGCCTGCACCGCAGCTGCGGTACCTTTTGCAGAAATGGTTCCCCTGGATGTCGATGACCTTGACGCCGGCACGTATACAGTCACCGTCAATGGCATTAAAGGGTCTTTCACCCTGGCTGCTGATAATCGCTTGCCTGATGAGGAGACAGCTGCGGAAGTCACAGCAGAGGCACCAACAGTCACAGAAACGGCCGTTATCAATGGTCTTGTCTGGCATGACCTGTGTACACCGCCAACCACAGCAGACACAGAAGCGGTAGGGTGTGTCGAGACAGAAGAGGGCAGTTTTCAAGCCAATGGCATACTCGACAGTGGCGAACCTGGCATTGCCGAGATCACGTTAAACTTGGGTGAAGGAGATTGTCCAGCCACAGGCATTGCCACCACAGTCACCAAGAATGATGGCAGCTACACATTTACTGATTTAACGGCCGGCAAATACTGTGTCTCTATCGATACATTGGGCGCCGACAATCAAGCGATTCTCATTCCTGGCAGTTGGACATATCCAGACAGTGGTATCTCAGAAACGGCCGTTACTCTAGCCGAGGGTGAAACCAGTGAGCCAGTTGATTTTGGCTGGGACTATGAGTTCCGACCTTTGCCTGAAGAAACCAGTGCCTGTGAGAACAACTCCTTTGCCTACATCCGAGATCTTAATATTCCAGATAACACCACATTCACCCCCGGAGCTGAGTTCACCAAACGTTGGGAAATCCAAAACAACAGTGACTGCGTCTGGACCACTGATTACAGCATCGCCTTTGTCGGCGGTGAGCAGATGTCTGCCCCCGACAACATCCCTCTCGAGAAACCCGTGGCACCAGGTGAAACGATTGAAATCGCCATCAACATGGTGGCACCAGAATTCCGTCAAGACCCATATCGCGGAAACTGGCAAATAGCCGATCCTTCAGGCGAGCCATTTGGCATTAATGGTATGCTCGAAGATGCTTTTTGGTTGCAAATTCAGGTACGAGAAGGAGTGGCGCCACAAGCCACGGTCGCGCCTGATTCGGCGGTCATCGGTGGTGTGGTGTGGGATGATTATTGCAACAGTGCCGACCCAGGGCGCGGTTGTTGGGAATTTCCCGAAGACAGCGGCAACTGGATTGCAGATGGCACACTCGACAACGAACCTCGCCTGGAAGGCATCACCATGAGCTTGGCAAGCGGCGTCTGTACATCTGGTCAATTCCCCTCGGCAAACACAGTCATCACAACGGCCGTTACCGATGAGTTTGGTCTGTATCGCTTTGAAAACCTGTCTGCCGGTTCCTACTGTGTTTTCATGGACGCGCTGAGCTCAGAAAACGTCAACTACTTGATTCCAGGCAACTGGACCTGGCCTGCTGCCGGCGTAGGGCAGTTAACCGTGGTTCTCATCGAAGGAGAGCAGGCGTTAGATATAGATTTTGGTTGGGATTATCAAGAGTAATTCCCCTCAGGGCTGACAGACAGGATGTTGTCAGCCCTGAACATTCGTATCATCTGAGTTTAACCACAAATTGGGCGCCACTGTGGATTAAGCCCATCCCATCATTAGCAGATGCTGAACTATGGCTTTTTGGAGCCAGTAAGGATGAAAGTGCCTCAACGGTATTGTATTTCACAAAAGGGGAGGAAACCCTTCGTTTTTTTTATGGTATGCCATCTTGGGCTTGCTTTCCTGTTTTTGGTTAGCTGTCGTTCTGGCACAAATACATCCTTAGTGCTCCCCACACTCATGGCAACGGCCGTTGTCATCAATCCAGAATCTGCACACCCTGCCAATATTCCACTCCCAGTCACATACACACCAGTGGGCAAGGCGCCAGTTGTGCCAGTAATGGCAGTCACGCCCGCTCCAGCCACCGCAGTTCCCCTGGAACCCGCTGCCACACCGGGCTCCACCAGTGCAGCCAACGACCCGTATGCTGGCTGGACAATTGCAGATCTGCAAAACAGAAAGCCTCAAACTGGTTCCCTGGATACCCATGAACTGCTCACCACAGGCCCCAATTTCACCCGGCATCTCATCAGTTATCCCAGTGACGATTTAACCATTTATGGCTTTATGAACACCCCACCTGGAAACAATCTACCCGTTGTCTTGGTACTGCATGGGTTTGTGGAACCAGAGGAATATCAAGTTGAAGCGTACACCATGCCCTACGCAGATGAGCTGGCAAAAGATGGCTTTCTCGTCATTCATCCCAACTACCGTAACTATCCACCGTCAGATACAGGTGAGAATCTGTTCCGAGCAGGTTATGCCATCGATGTGTTAAACCTGATAGATATCGTCAAACATCAGGCGGGACAGCCTGGACCTTTACAAAACGCCGATCCAAATCGCATTTATCTCTTTGGGCACAGCATGGGAGGGGGCATTGCTTTGCGCGTGCTGACGGTCAGTAATGAGATTGATGCTGCCGCTTTATACGGCTCCATGAGCGGAGATGAGAAGCGGAATTTTGAAAGGATTATCATCTGGTCTCAAGGAGCCTCAGGATATGAAGAATTAGCAACGGCACCAGAGGATTTGCAGCGGATTTCCCCCATTTTCCACCTAAACAATATCTCCGCTCCGGTGAGCATTCATCATGGCACAGAGGATGGCATCGTGCCCCCCGAATGGTCATATCAACTGTGCGCACAATTGCGCGAGTTGGGAAAAGAGGTCTCTTGCTACCGTTACCCCCATGAACCGCACAACTTCACCTTGGCGGGGCGCAAGAAACTGATTGCTCGGGTATCAGCTTTTTTCCTGGAGAATTAACCGAGGCAGACCTGTAGGCTGCCTTAAATCAGATGGGTTCAAGGAAGAACGACAACAGCCCAGGCACATCCCGCACAAATCAACGCGAAACAGTTGGTGCAGTTTAGCGAATAATCAACCAGGCACTCAACATCCAGACGACCAGGGATGTTAAACCACCCCCCCAATCTGGTTGTTTGGATAGGTATATCCAACGGGGCGGGCCAAAAAGCAAGGCGAAACCAGCAAACATCAAACCCCACAGCCACGCTCCTGAGAGACTTTGCCCTTGCACCCAAGCCATTAGTTGGGCTGTCATGGTGAACTGCATGAGATTGATTGCCAGTAAAGCAAAAGAAGCCAGCCAAAAGTAACGGCCGTTCTCCATGGAGATGGTTGGCGTCACCTTTAAGACAAGGAAAATCACATACAGGAAAGCCATCGCTAACCAGGCTCCCGGGGCAAACACAAACAAAGCTGAGGCTTCACCCTCGCCCAACGTGAGCGTGTTCGCCTCAAATATGGCGTCGAAATAGCCAAACTGCCAGGCCAGCAAAGTCACAAACAGCAGGGCAAATGCAATTGCAGATATCAAATGAAGCCGCCCATCCAATAACAAGGCGGGTATCGTCAAGTTGCTTCCGTTCTCGCGGGCTTCCAGCTTACGCACCAGGATGACACCGGCGCACATGATCACGAAAACGGCCGTTAAGACAGCTGCTTGGGTTCCCGAAGAGTCCCAAAAGCGTAACCCCACATAAGGTAACTGCCAAAAAAGCAAGCATATCAGTAAGCTATCCGCCACAACAGGAACAAAGGGTAACATTCGTTTCAGATTCAAACCTCACCTCAACTATGCTAGATTGGTTCTTGCCGAATCACCATAATGGCACAGGGAGCGCCTTTCATAACTTTTTCAGCCACACTGCCAAACATCCAACTATCAAACCCCGTATTCCCCCGGCTTGATACCAAGATCAGATCAATATCTTCAGCTTTGGCAAAATCCACAATGACATCAGCCGCAGAGCCCACCTCGACATGCGTATGAACCACAACCCCAGGCGGCATCTCCCGTTCGCTGACCTCAGCCAAATACGCTTTGGCTTTTTCCACTTCACCCACTATGTGATCTTCATTGTGGCCAAATCCGTAAAATGATCCTTTTTCCACCACCTGGATCATAAACAATTCAATCTCCTGCCCGCGAATTATTTTCAGCGTAGGTAGCAATATTCGCTCTGCCAAAAGCGAGCCATCCAACGGCAGCAAAATGCGCTTGAACTGCTCAAGATGCGCATCCTGTTGGCTGCGCAAGATCACCATAGGGCAAGGGGCTCGTCGGAGTACCTTATCCACTGTACGTCCCAGTGACCAGCGTGTGATACCCGAGCGCCCATGCGTAAACATCACGATTAACCCAAAGGCGTTAGTTTTAGCATACTTAATAATCTCTCGATCCGGCTTTCCCGTGATAACGGCCGTTTCGATAGGCGCCAAAGAAAGCAAATAACGCTTTTTCAGAGAGCGCAAATACAAATCTGCTTCATACGAGCCAGTCTGGATGGCGCGTACAGTCAAGTCTAAATCCATCCCAGGCTTCTTCACCACAACTGTCAAAAACGTAATCGACCCCTTCATCGTTTCTGCCAAATACAAAGCTACTGGTACCACTCGCTCAGCCAAGGTTGAGCCATCTAAAGGTACTAAAATTTTTCGATGCATCACGTCAATCCCCCTCGACTCAAAGACAATAAATTTATAGCTACCTTGAATTATAACCCTTTCAGGCCAGAGTGTTAGTTATAACAGCAGCTCAAAACAAAGTCGTTTCCTTTACCGCTCCTTGAAACCGACAATACAAGTCCGTATTTTATTTCATCGTTAGTCCACAGCATTTATTTTTTGCTGTCAGGCAAATTTTTGTTTTAATTGATTCAGAGCCACATTATTGTTTTTTAGCCAGCAATGGAGCGCTTTTGTTTCTGTGCTATAATCACCACGAAATACCAACCTTTCCTTGCTGGTCAATTTCAATACTTGATAAATTTTGACAAAGCTGGGAAACCCAAATCATCGTGGGATTCGTATATGACCATTCCAAATTTGGAAAGTATTACATCATTCCTCACAATTTTTGCTGCAATTTTTGGTGCTTTACTCGCTGCCCTATGGTTAAGTCTCATTATTTGGGCATTTCGTGACATGCGTTCGCGTTCACGGGATCCATTTGCACAGATTTTAGCCGCCGTACTCGTCGCGTTAATCCCATTCATCGGCATTATCATTTATCTCATATTACGCCCCCCTGAAACCTTAGCAGAAGCGTATGAGAAAGCACTTGAAGAAGAAGCCTTACTCCAGGAAATTGAAGAACGCCCCACCTGCCCCGGTTGCTCTCGCACCATAAATCCCAATTGGATATTATGTCCTCACTGTCACACTCGCTTGAGAAAAGCTTGCCCTGATTGTAATTCCTTGATGGATCTGCAATGGACCTTATGCCCATTTTGTGGCAATCAGCACATCGACCCTTACCGTTCAGAAAGTGTTCCTATCAACATAAGTGATGCTGAGCCAGTTTTAGACGAAGCTATCGTAGAAGAGGATGTCTCAGACGAAGCTGTCTTAGAAGAGGATATCTCAGACAAAGCTGTCTTAGAAGAGGCTGACCCCCCGCTTCCCGATCCTGACCTTGAAACCAAGTCCATCTCAGAACTAGAAATAGACACTGAAGAGATTCCTAAAACAGAGCCCGAAGAAAGTTCTGAATCCCAGGATTCTTTTTAACACCTTACGAGTGGAGTTCTTGTCCAGTAAACAAGAAATTAGAAATTAGAAACGCTTCTAATTTCTGATTTGTGGTTTATCCACGTTAGGAAGAACAAGCCTATGCTTGCGGAACTAAGCCCTAAAATAAACTTTGGGGAGATCGTAAAACCCACACTGCGATATATCCAGCATCCTGTAGATCTCATCAAATCCTATGATCGTGCGAACCTCAGGCCAGATCTGATTGCGGGATTGACTGTTGCCGTCATTCTGCTGCCACAAGGCATTGCGTTTGCCCTCATTGCTGAACTTCCCCCGCAAATGGGGCTGTATGCGGCGATCATTGGTGCCATATTCGGGGGGTTGTGGGGCTCGTCTGCACAAATGCACACTGGGCCAGCCAATGCCATCTCCTTGCTCGTGTTCTCGACGCTCTCTGGACTTTATGCTGTGGGGTCTCCAGAATATATTATCGCGGCAGGCATGATGGCATTGATGGTGGGCGTATTCCAGTTAGCCATGGGTTTAGCCAGATTAGGCATTCTCATCAACTTTGTGTCCCACTCAGTCATTGTCGGATTTGCTACAGGCGCTGGTATTCTCATTGCCATCAAGCAGCTAAAACCGCTGCTCGGCTTGAATTTCCCTACCGGTACCATTGTAGATACAGTGACGGGCACTGTCCTTCATCTGCCAGAATCTCATACACAAACGGCCGTTATCGGTCTAAGTACCATTCTCTTCGTCATCATCCTCAAAAAGATTAACCCTAAAATCCCATCTGCTTTACTCAGCATCGTGCTGGCATCCATCATCGTTTACATCTTTGAACTTGATCAGGCAGGCGTGGCCGTTATCGGCAAGCTGCAAGGGAAACTGCCACCAATCACCCCCTTGCCCATTCTTGACTTCAATCTCATTGCTAAACTATCTCCAGGCGCTTTAGCCATTGGTGCCATCGGTTTAGTGGAAGCGGCCGCCATCGCTCGTTCGATAGCAACCCAAACGGGACAGCGCCTCGAGAGCAATCAAGAGTTTTTAGGGCAAGGGATGGCAAACACGGCCTGTGGTATCTTTTCTGGCTTCCCGGTTGCTGGCTCATTTTCCCGGTCTGCCATCAATTTTGATGCTGGGGCACGCACACCGTTAGCCTCCTTATTCTCCGCTTTATTCGTACTGTTTGCGATGTTGGTTATCGCCCCAATGGCTCGGTTCATTCCCACGTCAGCCCTCTCTGGGGTGTTGATTGTCACTGCATTCAACATGATAGACAGAGAAGAAATCAAGCGGATTTGGCACGGTGCCCCTGGTGATGCGGCGATTATGCTGCTCACCTTATTCGGCACATTGTTCCTTTCTCTGGAATTTGCGGTGTTATTGGGTATCTTACTTTCTTTTGGATTGTACGTGCTGCGCACCAGCACCCCTAGAGTTCACGCTGTCGTTCCTGACGCCCAATTTAAACACTTCACCTACAAACCCGACCAGAATCCCTGTCCTCAATTACTCATTATTGAAATTCTTGGCGATTTGTATTTTGGCGCGGTTGGCTATGTTGAAGACACAATTCTGGATCTGCTCGAGAAAAATCCAAAACAACGCTTCTTGATGCTGCGTATGCACAGCGTAGACCACATCGATTTTAGCGGCATCCACATGCTAGAGAATTTAGTCCGTTCTTACCGTGATCGCGGTGGGGATCTCTTCATGGTTCGCGTTAGCTACACAGTGCGCAAAAGAATGGAATCAACAGATTTCATTGAATATCTAGGTGAGAGCAACATTTTAAATGACGATGAAGCGATTCAATTCTTGTTCCATCATCGTCTGGATCCAGCCATCTGCATTTATGAATGTCCCTATCGCGTGTTTCAGGAATGCCAAAATCTGCCCAAACGCATGGATTTAATCAACATTCATACCCTTGATGAACCGCAAACATTAGCGTGCAAAATGATTGCCCCCCAGGATTTATGGGCTGCAATTAACCTAAAAAATGGAGAACGGCCGTTTGTCATTGATGTACGCGAGCCACGAGAATTTGGGAGTGGGCATGTGCCAGAGGCACACTCCCTTCCCCTGGCGCATATCATAGGCGACGAGTTAGCCCCATTACCGGCAAAAGATATTGTAATCGTATGCCGTAGTGGTCGTCGCAGCCGTCGGGCAGCCCTCGCTTTACAAGAACATGGTTATAAAAAATTGTCCATTCTAGAAGGGGGCATGGTTGCCTGGGAAGCAGTTGGATTATTAGAGGCCGTTGAATACTTTCCACAGGCATAACGGCTCAAGCTCCTGAGTAAACCCTTTCAGATTTTTTGCCACTTTTATTTATGATCTGAGCCCAAAAGAGGAAACAATGCCTTCAGTTAAAACAAACCGCAACATAGGTCTTGATTTAGTGCGTGTGACCGAGACAGCCGCCTTAGCCGCTGGGCATTGGCTAGGGTCTGGCGACCGAGAGTCTACCCATCGTGCCGCTACTCGAGCCATGGCCAGTGCTCTAGACACCTTGGACATGGAAGGCATCGTCGTGATTGGAGAAGAACGTTCCCTAAATGGCACCTCCCCGCTATGTGCGGGCAACATTGTAGGCACAGGCCATGGTGCAGAAGTTGATCTTGTCGTTGATCCCATCGACGGGACAAACTTGCTCATTCGCGGCCAACCAGGTGCCATCTCCGTCGTGGGAGTGACCCCCCGAGGAACCATGTGGTCTCCTGTGCCAGCGCTATACATGAACAAGATCATCGTCGATCAAGAGGCAGCCGGGGCACTGGTTCCAGAATGTTTAGATGCCCCCGCAGCATGGACCCTTGCCCTCATTGCCCGAGTAAAAAGAAAAGCGGTGCGTGATTTAACTGTGATGGTGCTCGACCGCAATCGGAATGCGCCGCTCATCCAGGAAATTCGAGAAACCGGCGCCCATATTATCTTAAAAGAAGAAGGAGATGCAGAAGGGGCACTTGTAACCCTATCTCCAGAGACGGGCGTTGATCTCCTGATGGGCATTGGTGGGGCGCTGCAAGGTGTTCTGGCAGCCTGTGCGGTTAAAGCGCTCAATGGCGCCATGCTTTCTCGCCTGGCACCTCAATCTGCCGAAGAATTAGAAAACATCCAAGCAGCAGGATTAGATTGCAAAAAAATTCTTACTTGTAATGAGATTATCAATACAGATGAAGTGTTCTTTGCGGCCACAGGCATCACCGATAGCGTGCTGCTCCGACCGATGCAATATCACAACACTCACGCAGAAACACACTCCTTGCTTATCCGTTCTGCAACTGGCACACGCCGTTTCATTCGCGCTGAACATGGCATTCGGGTCAAACCGTAAGGGGTGACGATAAAACACGGAATGGCACCCTCAGTTTCAAAGCACGGTAAGGAAACGTTATGGGGACGCACCTGGCTACATCACTATTTGGCTGTTTTCTTGCCGGGGGAAATGCCATTGGCAGTCAATAATTCTTGTTTTTCTTCTTTCAACCAGTTCAAATGAACAATTAAAGTCGAATAAACCCCTTCGGGATATCGAGTCATTTTATAAGGCAGTTTATTCAACACACCAATCACGCCTTTATTGTTATTCAGAACGTCAGCCACCAGCTTCTGAATACCGTTATGACGTGCTTCTTCCGCCAGATAACACATCAGCTCTGTCCCAATGCCCTGCCCCTGCATATCATCACGCACAGAAACGGCCGTTTCTGCTCTGCCATCTCCCAGACACACATATCTAGCTGCACCCACTGGTGCATTTGATTTATCAGGCAAATCAGCAAAAGCAATTAACCCATCCTGCTTCTTATGATCCATATGGGCAATATTTTCAGCCTCACGCCAGATACGCCCTGGATGCAAATGATCGGTGGATTGGTGAAACCGTTGATAACGGCTATCTGAACTCATGTTCTCAAAAATATCTACGAGATAAGCCGCATCATTAAAGCGCATATTACGCACGCCAATTAACACTCCATCTTTTGTATAAAACGTATAAAGCATATCATCAATATTCATAGTCACTTTAAATGTTATAGGGATGGCTTCCCAATCACCCTTGACGCACTGTGTCATAATCCTAGCATACTTTTAGGTAGAGAGCAACTCCCACAGAAGCATTATGTCAACAAAAGACTTTCTTTTGCTATCACAACCTATCATAACAACCCCCAAAATCCTTTTTTTGTAAATATTTATAACCAGAAACGGCCGTTCCTTAATCTCGTGCAACCTTTACGAACACACTGCGTATATGGTAATGTTGATATTAAACTTGATGGCGTCAGGAGAGACACCAAAAAGATTGAAAGACAAAAAGCAAAGCCTTGTTCTGGCAGCAGATATTTTTGACATATTCAATCTTGATTCCC
>PDQY01000049.1 GCA_002746795.1 Chloroflexota bacterium
GGTCACAATAAAAAAATAGTAAAGATCAGATCAATCTCTAATAGACAGCTGTTTTCTCCTCTGCTATACTATATTTCCGTTTTACCTTAAAAACTGTCCATGGGGATGACAGGCTTCGACGGGGAAGGCTGGTCCTGGACTGCAAGCCGAGCACGCTTTACAACTCGTAAAACTGGAAGCAAACAATTAAGTGCCAATAATAACGCACGCTCCTATAACGCTCTTCCTCTCGCTGCATAAGCCTGAGAAAACGTTATGATGAGTCCATAGACAGGACTCCCGTCTACCCTGAGCTTTCGTCGGCAGCGACGGTTTGTAGGCGACATGAACGCTCGACGTGCGCCACTTTGACACCGATAAAAGTGGTTAAGAGATCCTTTCGGGGATCATCGGCTCGCTGATGGCTGACCCAGTTGATCGGGGCGCCCATCAGTAAAATGTAAATAGATTGACTAAGCTTGTAGACGTTCAGAGGCTGAATTTTTCGGACGCGGGTTCGATTCCCGCCATCTCCACACCCCAAAGCGCTCCTTCACGGAGCGCTTTTTGTTTCCCCCTTGACTTTAAACCCGACTGCAAGGTGTAACATCTTAGTCAGATAGGCAAATAACCAGATAGTCCAACAAGATTAACTAACTACAAGACGAACCAATTACCAAACTAACTGACTAGCGAGGCCAATATGACTAAACAAACTTATCGCATCACAGGTATGGATTGTGCTAGCTGCGCCCAGAATCTAGAAAAAGGGGTGGGCAAGCTAGATGGCATAGAGTTATGTCAAATCAATTTCGCCACAGAAACGATGCACGTGCAAGGGAATGCTAATTCTGAAACCATCATCGCTCGGGTGCAAGAAATGGGTTACGATGTTGCCCACCCCACCAAACAATCAGTGACCACCTCAGAAGAGCAAGCACACAACCATCCCCCTGACAGCTTTTTCCGCTACATGTGGTGGCGGCGCGATACCCGGCTGGCGCTGCTGGCAGCTCTATTTGTTTTGCCCGGGCTTATTTTTGATGAACTGCTGCCCGGATTGGGCGTGGAAAGCATTTTTATCGATATATTGTCGATTGCAGCCATGATCATTGCCGGAGCGCCTATCTTCAAAAGTGCCTGGAGTGCCCTGCGCATCAACCATAGCATCAACATCAACGTCCTCATGTCTATTGCTGCCGTTGGCGCGGTACTCATTGGTGCCTACACCGAAGCGGCTATGGTGATGGTACTCTTTGTCATCGCGGAGGCCATCGAGGGCTATACCGCCGACCGCGCCCGCCAAAATATTCGTGGATTGATGGAGCTGGCGCCGAATAAAGCCACTGTGCTGCGTTATTGTCTCGATTGTGCAACCCATTTGGGTAAGGATGGCTATACGGGTGGACCATGCCCTTTCTGTGATGTGGAAGAGGCACATGTGCCAGTCACTGAGCTGCAAGTGGGCGAAATCATTCTCGTAAAACCTGGCGAGCGCGTGCCTATGGACGGCCGTTTACGCAAAGGTCAATCTGCTGTCAATCAGGCCCCCATCACCGGCGAGAGCATCCCCGTTGAAAAAGAACCCGGCGACGACCTGTTTGCAGGCAGTATCAACGGCCAGGGAACGCTGGAAATCGAAGTCACCCATCTGGCTGAAGACAATACCATCAGCCGCCTGATTAAAATGGTGGAAGAGGCGCAGGAGAAACGAGCATCAACACAGCGTTTTGTAGACCAGTTTGCCCAATATTACACGCCTACCGTGGTAGCCATTGCGGCGTTGGTTGCTATCATTCCTGTGGTGTTCTTTGACCAACTCCTGGTTGATCCCGTTGATCCAACTGCTGGCTGGTTGTATCGTGCTTTGGCGCTGCTGGTGGTGGCTTGCCCCTGTGCCCTGGTGATCTCCACACCAGTGAGCATCGTCAGTGCCATCAGTAACGGGGCGCGAAACGGCGTTATCTTCAAAGGGGGGGCGCACCTGGAAGAACTGAGCCGTACCAAGGCTATCGCCTTTGACAAAACAGGCACGCTCACCAAGGGAGAACCGGCTGTGGTTGCCTTTCGTTCGGTGAACTGTGACTCACCCGTTGGTGAGACCTGCGCTTCTTGTGATGATTTCCTGGCACGAACCAGCGCAGTGGAAATGCGCAGCGAGCATCCCATCGCCCAGGCGGTGGTAGCTAAAGCAGATGAACGAGCGGTCTCCCACCGGTACAGCGCAGCCGAAAATGTGCAAGCCTTAACCGGAAGAGGCGTCACTGGGGAGGTAAACGGCCGTTCTGTCACCATCGGCAGCCACATGTACTTCAACGACCACACGGCCCACGCCATTCACTGTGACGAAATCGCTGCTGCCACCGCCGCTGGCTACACCACCATGCTCGTCAACCAGGATGATGAATATCTAGGCTACCTGGCCGTCGCTGACACCGTGCGCGAAACGAGCAAACAAGCTATCGCGGAACTCAAAAGATTGGGCATCGACCACCTCATCATGCTCACGGGCGACAATGAAATGACCGCCGCCAAAGTGGCTGAAGACGTGGGGGTCACAGAGATTCGCGCCAACTGCCTGCCTGAAGACAAGGTAACGGCCGTTACTGAGTTGCGCGACCAATACAAACATGTTGTCATGGTAGGAGATGGCATTAACGATACCCCGGCTCTAGCTTCAGCCAACGTCGGCATAGCCATCGGTCACGCCGCCCAAGCCATGGAAACCGCGGACGTGACCCTCATGCGCGAGAGCCTGCTGCCGCTGCCCTTTGCCATCAACCTCAGCCGCGCCACCCTGCGCATCATCTGGACAAACGTAGCGCTGGCTCTAGGTCTCAAGCTGGCTTTCTTCCTGCTGGTTTTGATGGGACTAGGCACCATGTGGATGGCCGTCCTCGCCGACACAGGGACTTCACTACTCGTCACCCTCAACAGCATGCGGCTGCTGCGACACCCAAAGATGAAATGACCCACGAGCAACAACCAATGACCAGGGATCAACTTTGTGCTGACGAACACGTTCGTCATTCATCCCTGGTCATTGGTCTATAGATTTCAAGGCATCCCCGGCATGTCACTCTCAAGCCATCACCACTATTTCCATTCTCCGCATCTGGCAGTAAAATAGTGGCATCATGGCAGAGATTACTCCCCCCACCACCGAGGCCATACCAACCTCAAATGAAACGGCCGTTTCCGGCCACACTCTTCGTGAAACCTCCCTCCATATTATCGTTTTTCTAGGGCAAAAATTAGGGTATGCCGCCATCATCCTGTTGCTCATTATCTTCTTCAGCTTCTTTGGCATTGCCTTAGCAGGCGGCGCTGACGGGAGAACGGCCGTTATCACCGCCCTTTCTGCTGCCGCCACCTACATCTTTCGTTTGTTCGGCGGCTCCATGGGATTGACCACCGCTGGCAGCAACACCCTCAATCCACTGCCAGTGACCCAGGTTATCCAGGAACGGCTGCCTATCAGTTTAGCCTTGCTTGGATTAGCATTACTATTTTCCGCCACCCTGGGCCTATTTCTGGGAGTTCGTGCCGCTCGCAATCGTGCAGAAAGCGCCATCCTCATCTTAATTGCCACCATCATCGGAGTTTCTGTGCCCAGTTTCTTCGCTGCATTCTTGCTGCAATGGGGTGTCACCAGCATCACCCGCTGGACAGGGAAAACATTCTTGCCTGTTGGGGGTTTTGGCTGGGACTCCCATCTCATTTTGCCCGTTTTAGTGCTTTCTGCCAGACCAGTCGCCCAAATCACACGCATGGCCTTCGTCTCCTTGCGCAACGTGTTACGGCAGGATTATGTGCAGACGGCACGCAGCAAAGGCTTACGCCAGCACACCATTACGCTGCGCCACATCTTACGCAATGCCGCCATCCCCATTCTCACCACCGTGGGCATGTCCTTGCGCTTTGCTTTGAGCAGTTTGCCCGTAGTTGAGCTTTACTTTGGCATCCCAGGTGTGGGCAGCACCTTGCTCAAAGGGATTGCTCAACAAGATGCAAACCTGACAGTTGGCTTAACCCTCTGTTTTGGCGCTATTTTCATCCTGGTCAATATGATTCTGGAATTGAGCTATCGCTTCATTGACCCTCGCCTATGGGAAACGCCATCCCACATCTCAAAAGATGAGCATCACTCACGCCGAGATACCTTCAAAGCGTGGGGTGAAGATGTCAAAGATCTGGTGACGGATAATGCTCTGGCTCATTGGTTTACACGACGTAAGCAACCGCCAGAACCCAGCCCGTTCACCAAAATCATAGCAAAGCGCACCATCCAAATTAACCAAGACCCTTATCTAAAAACGGGTGCTAGACGCGCCTGGCGCAATGTGTTCAAAAATACGCCCTTCGTTATCGGCTCCATTTTGGTACTGATGCTCATCCTCATTATCTTATTTGGACCAGCCATGTCACCCAATAATCCGTATAACACGCAAGGCTTAGCCCGCATCAATGATGTGCTAAAACCACCTCCATTCGAGCCCAGTCAGGATTACCCGTGGGGCAGTGATCCCATGGGGCGAGGTATCATGAGCCTCATCCTCACCGGGGCGCAAATGACATTGATATTGTCAGTGCTGGCCGTTTTAGCCCGCCTTGGTTTAGGGGTTTTGTTCGGCGTGTTGGCGGGTTGGCGCCGCCGCAGTTGGTTGGACCACGCCATCGTCGGTCTCTCTGAGGTAGTTGCCGCTTTCCCCACCCTCATCTTGGCCATGATCTTAATTTTGGCGATTGGCATTCGTGAAGGTCTATCGACCTTTGTCCTCACATTGAGCCTGGTGGGATGGGGAGAAATCATGCAGTATGTGCGCAGTGAAGTCATCGCCATTCGACCCAAAGCGTATATCGAAAGCGCAGTGGCGCTAGGCGCACATACACCACGTATTGTCAACAAACATATCCTCCCCCAACTGGGATCCGCCCTGATTTCCCTGGCGGCGTTAGAAATGGGCTCAGTCTTGATGTTATTGGGTGAACTAGGCTTCATTAGCATTTTCATCGGCGGTGGGTCGTTTATTGACCTGCCAGGCGTACCCGCTTCGCTTTACTCAGATGTCCCGGAATGGGGCGCCTTGCTCAGTAATGTCCGTTATTACTCCCGCTCGTATCCCTGGGTTGCCCTTTACCCCATGCTGGCATTTTTTGTGGCCATTTTGTCGTTTAACTTATTCGGTGAGGGCGTAAGATGGCTTGTTGACAATGGCAGTCTGGTTATCAACAAGATATTTAATAAGTACACCATCGCTGGCACAGTCACCGTTATTTTGGCAATTCTTTGGCTGCAAAATAACAGCGGGCGCACGCCCTTTTTGCGCGAATATGCAGAGACATTTTCAGGCGAGCAAGCCAGGGTGCATGTTGAATACTTGGCAGCAGAGGAAATGAACGGCCGTTCCCTGGGAACGCCTGGCCAAACAGCAGCCGCCCAATACATCGCCGACCAATTTGCAACCCTCGGCCTGCAAACCGCCGGTCAGGAAAACACCTTCTTCCAAGAACGGAAACACAGCTACGAAAGATTGCTTGCTGTGCCAGAATTCACCATCCAGGATGGCGGGCCAGACCTCACCTATGGCGTAGACTACGCCGCCTACCCAGGGCGCACCATGACCGCGGGCACAGCTGATGGCAAACTCGTGTTTCTCGGGCTAGGACGCCCCCAAGGGTCAAC
This sequence comes from Chloroflexota bacterium, assembly GCA_002746795.1. Lineage (GTDB taxonomy): Bacteria > Chloroflexota > Anaerolineae > Promineifilales > Promineifilaceae. The sequence goes on from PDQY01000049.1 coordinate 5,666, forward strand.
ATTTGGCGTCTGGTACGCCCGCTACCCAGAATTAGACCGGATGGATCTGTCCGAACATATCATCATCACCCTATCTGATTGGGAAGCAGACATCCTCACAGAAGTGCAAAAAGATGGCATGCTCGTCGTCACCGACGACCCGGCCAAATTAGCAAAAGCCTACACCTATTCTGGTCGTTCCGGGCGACCCTTGAATTTGTTTACAGGTGAGGCAAAAGGAGAAGAAACTCCCACTCTTTGGATCTCAGAAGAAACGGCCAACCGCTTATTGCAAGGCACAGGCATCACCGTAGCCGATTTACGTCAGCAATATGCGCAACTCGCCATCGAAGAAGTGCATCAATTTGCCATCGACACCCAAGCGAGCATGAGTGTGGCAGGAGAAATTGTTAAAGGTGAACCGGTACAGCATGTCATTGGTTTTTGGCCTGGCGACGAAGGCTACGAATTTTGTGAAGATTGTATGGATAGACAGTTGATCGTTGTCATGGCTCAGCTAGACACGCCGCCACCAGATCCGATTGGCGAGATCCATCCTGGGGCTAATAACAACGCCAGCGGCCTCTCAATCATGCTGGAAACTATCCGCATGATGAAAGAATCAGGTTATCAGCCAGCGCGATCCATGATGTTCATCGCCTTCAATGGTGAAGGGTTGGATGGGGGCGAGCCTGTCTCACAACCCGATATTAAGCGCTTTTTGCAAGCGAAAACAGGCTTTGCCAGCACGTATGAACCAGAAGCGATCATCTATCTGCGCGGACTGGGCACAGGCGAAGGGAATCGTTTGCAGGTTGCGGCGGCAGGCAGTTTGCGCCTGGCTGATCTATTTGAAACATCCGCCCGCCAAATGGGTGTCAAAACAGAGCGCGGGCAAGAAGAGATCAATATTGGCCTTGTCTACGCGGATACGGGAGCCGCACAAACAAATGCCAATGCGGCACCAGTGGTCACGCTGAGTTGGCAAGGCTGGGAAGCAACATCGCGTACCCCTGACGATACCCTGGATACCATCTCCACAGACATTTTAGAACAAGCCGGTCGGGCATTGTCTCTTGCCCTGATGACTTTGGGCGATCAGGAAAGTTATTGAAGTTGCTTCTGAATAAATAATGACACAAGTCAGGCACTGCTTACAAGCTGAGGGCACCCGGGCACGCCCACGTGTCCAACGCGGCGGCAGCCTAAACTGCGCACACCGCAGCCGTTCAACTCTATTGCCAAAATCACCCTAATTGAGATACCATGACGACATCATGAAACCCTCCGATTATCCCATCCGCCGCGATGTGTTGAAGCAGTTCTGGTTTTCTTTCATGAAAACGGGTCAGGTGAATTCAGCAAACGACCTGGAACCAGACCCTGAAGTTGTGCGTTCCTGGCAGCGTTGTGCCCCGCGCCTGGATCCGCGACAAGCCCCGCGCCTCGTCACTCTGAAAGAGCAGGCCATGCAAACGATCTTCAAAACTCATGAAGATTTGATGATGATGGCACGGCCGTTTTTGGAAGACATCTACCAGTTCTTAGAAGGAGCTTATTGCGGCATCATTGTTACTGATGGGGCTGGTTGTATTTTAGATGTCGAAGGAGATATTGCCCGTCTGCTGGTGTCACCTGACCCCACGACAACACGGGGACAATGGTCACGCACACATCCCCTGGTCATTGAAAAACTGGCAGCCAGATTAAAGCCCGGAACCATATGGTCTGAAGGGCATATGGGCACCAACGCCATTGGGTTAGCCATGTTAACGGCAATGCCTATACAAATTGTAGGCGCAGAGCATTACCATGAAACGTACCATCCCCTGGCCAGTTCGGCAGCGCCCATCCATGATGCAAATGGGCGCATCATCGGCATCATCAGCATTATCGAACCTGTGTTGGCTGTCACCCGGCATAGTTTATCTTTGGTGATGGCTGCTGCCCGGGCTATCACCAACCAGATGCAGGCGGAAATGTATCTCCACGAAGCCAGCCATCACCTATCTGAAATGCGCACCATTCTCGAAGTGATTCATGAAGGCATCATCACCTGGGATACAAATGGGAATATCAGTCATATCAACTCCTTAGCCGAAGAAATTCTGCAACTCAAACCAGCGTCGATTTTAGGCAAACCTTATCAGGAAGTTTTGCAATTTTCCCCCGAGTTGCAACAAGCCATTGATGAGAATGATGAGCTGCTCGATGTGGAAACTTCATTGATTTCGCTGGGCAAAGAGGTTACCTGTTTAGCCAGTTTGCGTCCTGTCACTTATGGCAATGGCCAGCGTGCCAGTTACGTGGCGATGCTGCGCCCGATTGAGCAGGTGCGTAAACTGGTTCACCAGCAGGTAGGCACGCAAGCGCTGCTTACGCTAGATGATATGCTCAATCAATCTGCGAGAATGCGCACTGTCATGCGCCAGGCACGGACAGCCGCAAGGGGCACCGCCCCTGTCTTGCTGCGCGGCGAAGGGGGCGTAGGCAAAAACCATTTGGCGCGAGCCATCCACAACGATAGTAAACGTCGAGACAAACCATTTTTGGCTCTCAATTGCCGAGCGATTCCTCACGAACTGATGATCACTGAGTTTTTAGGGCTGGGTCAGGATGCACATAGCAAGGGTCGTCCAAGTAAATTTGAACTGGCTGATGGGGGCACGCTCATGTTTGATCAGATTGAGGGTCTTTCGCTCGAAATGCAATCTGCGCTGCTGCATATCATCGAGACGGGACATGTCATGCGGCTGGGGAGTGTCCGCCCGATTCCGGTTAATGTGCGTGTGATTGCAGCAACGGCCGTTGATCTGGAACAGTACGTTGCCGATGGGCAATTTAGCTCGCATCTTTACTATCGCTTCGGCGTTTTCAATATCGCCATTCCGCCCCTACGAGACCGCCCTGAGGACATCCCGCTTCTAGCTGAACGCTTCTTGGCACGCATCTCAGAACGAGACGGGCAGGCAGCGTGGATAGATGATGACGCCACCACGATTCTCTGCCGTTACCCATGGCCCGGCAATGTACGCGAACTGGAAAGCACTTTAGAACGGGCGCACCACCACAGCAATGACAACTCAATACACCTGGCTGATTTGCCAGAAGTCATTCGTCAAGGCCGGGTCATGATTTCTTCAATCCCTCAAGCGCAGCCCGTGTTAACGGCCGTTGAGGCTGAACGTGAAGCCATTATCCGAGCGGGGCAGGCATACCACGGGCAGCTTTCCGCCATGGCCAAATCATTAGGCATCGGACGTACCACCTTGTGGCGCAAAATGAAACGGTATAATTTGACCCCGGAAAAATTCAAGTAAATACCGTTTCACATCGAAACAAAATCAAGAGCGGTATGTTTCATTATGGAACACTTTTGACCAACTCGTTGAATTCCCCTTACAAACTTCCTATATTTACCCCTGTAGGCTGAACCAAACCGCAACTAATCAGGCGACTTCAAAGCAAAAGAATCAAAAGTTACGAAGTTGATAGTTGCGCTGCAAGTGACCTTTCCCCTGAAAAATGGGGACTAATTTTTAGATGGTCACTATGGTTTCTAGAAAGGAGGAAGAGTTTATTGCATTAAATTGGAAGAGGAACTCACACACAGAATTCTCACACGATGCCACAAGCAAGACCCATTGGGTCTAAAAAATAATTTCAGATTAAGGAGATAAAAATGAAAGAGAAAGGTTTAACAGGCGAACTTGTTGCTGAAATGTTTGGCACACTCGTTCTAGTTATGTTAGGCGATGGCGTTGTCGCCAACGTTGGTTTAGCTCCCCGTTTAGCTGGCACAGCCTATAACTGGAACACCATCACCATTGGCTGGGCTTTTGCCGTTATCATTGCTGTTTATATTGCTGGCGGCGTTACCGGCGCACACATCAATCCAGCTGTCACCATTGCTTTAGCCGTCAAACGCGGTTTCCCCTGGAACAAAGTTGGTCCTTATATTATTGCGCAAATGATTGGTGCCTTTTTAGGCGCGGCTTGCGTTTTCCTGATTTACCGTGATGGTCTCGTGGCCGCCGGTATGCCCAATGTTTGGTCCACCGGCCCTGGCTCCGTTTTCGGCTCAGCCTTCTGGGGAGGAGAAGGGGGAAGTGCCACCGGCAGCTACTCTCTGGTCACAGCTGGTATCGCCGAATTCTTTGGCACCATGGTTTTGCTCTGGGGTGTTCTCGCTAGTGGCGACGAACGCAACTTGGGTCTCAAGAACAATCTCGGCCCCTTCCTCGTGGGTTTCACAGTCCTTGCCGTTGGTATGTCTCTGGGTGGCCCCAGTGGCTACTCCATCAACCCCGCCCG
>PDQY01000050.1 GCA_002746795.1 Chloroflexota bacterium
CTTCCAATTACCAGCAATAAATAATGTACGCATGGTTGTTTTTCTCCTGTTATTTAGACGAATGACCAATGACAAATGACCTGATGTTCGTCTTTTGCCGTTTGCCTTTCATCATCTTTTATGGATGTCATTCTTTTTCAATTTGCATCATGAGCCCAGGGTATTATGGTTCATGTGGCAATTATAGGTTAGGGTAGGGCGTGGGGCAATAATGGGGGCTTCCTTAGCTCGCATGGGTATCGACATCAAGGAAAATAAGCCTATGGCTGAGATTGTTATAAATTTAGCCTACTATTTTTTGCCAGTTTGGCAGCGGGTGGTATATCCTACTGTCTGGGAACAGCTTGACCAATGACGAAAGAGCGATTTTTTGTCTTGCGTGGTTGGGCAAGTTTATCAATTGCAACGAGAATGAGCGCTTCTCGTACAGTTGGATGATGCTCAGGAACCGAAGTAATAATACGATGAGGTCGTTTCCTGGCTGTTCCTTGAAATTGACGAGGCAATCCTGTATTTTATTTCATTGTCAGTCCCAAAGTTTAATTCATTGGAGATACCATGCGCATAATTTTATATTTAGGAAAAGGTGGGGTTGGTAAGACGACGGTGGCAGCAGCAACGGCCGTTCGCAGTGCTCAATTGGGCTATAAAACCCTGGTTGCCAGTACCGATATTGCTCATAGTCTGGCTGATTCTCTTGACACACCTCTGGGTGCGATGCCAATGCAGGTGGCTGAAAATCTGTGGGCGCAGGAAATCAGCGTGGTGGCCGACATCCATAGCAATTGGGGAACCTTGCAAGCTTTTGTTTCCGACAACATTACCAACAGAGGCATTAGCAATGTGGTGGCTGACGAACTGTCTGCTTTCCCCGGTATGGACGAAATTGTTAGCTTGCTTCACATTAACAAACAGGCAACTGAGCAGAATTTTGATCGTGTTATCATCGATGCTGCTCCAACTGGTGAAACGATCCGCTTGCTGACCATGCCTGATACGTTCCGTTGGTATGCTGGGCAGGTATCACGTTTTGAAACGGGCGTCATCAAAGCGATTAAACCGTTTGCTAATCGCCTGCTCAAAGGTCCCGCTGAAATTTTGGCAGCATTAGAAAAGCTGGACGAACAAACGGGCGAACTGCGCAAAACCTTGAGTAATCCTGAAGTTAGCAGTTATCGGGTGGTCTTGCAGCCAGAAAAAATGGTTGTGCGCGAGGCAGAACGAGCCGTGAGTTACCTGGGCTTGTTCAACTATCCGGTAGACAGCGTGGTTATCAACCGTATTTTGCCGGAATCTGTGGGGGAAGGGGAGTTTTACCACAAACGGCGGGAATTGCAGAAGAAATACCTGCAAATGATTGAGGATAACTTTGCCCCGCTCCCTTTATGGCGCACACCTTACTATCCGTATGAGGTAGTGGGGCTTGAGGCGTTGTCACAGTTAGCTTCTGACTGTTTTGGTGAGGAAGACCCAGGCAGCGTATTCTACAAGGGCGCTTTGCAAGAGTTTTTGGAACTACCTGATGGGGGGTATCGCTTACGCATTCCCCTGGCGTTTGTGGCAGGGGGCGACGTGCGTCTGCGTAAACGGGGCGATGAACTATTTATCACCATCGGCAACTTTAAACGGGAGATGATTTTGCCTTCTGTGTTAGCCAAACGCAAGGCAATCAGTGGCGTGTTGCGTAATGATGCCCTTGAAGTTGATTTTGCCCCCCCACCAGCCATACCAGAGGAAACGGCCGTTGCTGGTGAGCCTGAAGCGGCCGCATCGTGACCGTCTAAAGAGGCATTAACTATATCTTGTCCCGCTTATGTAGGAGCCATCTCTTTATTTATATATCCAGGTTCCGTACCTCGCTAGAATGAGTCATGATGAAGCGTTTGCGGGGCGCGACCTCTGAACCCATAAGCATGTCGAAGGTTCTGTCGGCTACCACAGCATCTTCTATGGTGACTTGAAGCAGGGTGCGCTCGGCCGGATCCATCGTCGTTTCCCACAACTGCTGGGCATTCATTTCACCTAAACCTTTGTACCGCTGCACAGAATACTTCTTTTTGCCTAGGGAATTGAGCAGCTCATCTTGTTGGGCTTCAGTGTAGGTGTAATGAACCATTTTGCCTTCTTTGATGGCATAGAGGGGTGGCTGGGCGATGTATAGGTGCCCTTTCTCGATGAGCTGGGGCATGTAGCGGAAGTAGAAGGTGAGCAGCAGGGTACGGATGTGGCTACCATCCACGTCGGCGTCGGTCATGATGATGACACGGCCGTAACGTAAATTGCTCATGTCCATAGAGTCGCCAATGCCCGTGCCCATGGCGGAAATGAGTGCTTTCACTTCGTTATTGGCCAGGATTTTGTCTAGACGGGCACGTTCAGTGTTGAGAATTTTACCGCGCAGAGGCAAGATCGCCTGGAAGTGGCGGTCGCGCCCTTGTTTGGCGGTGCCCCCCGCAGAGTCACCCTCCACGATGTAAAGTTCGCATTTGGCGGGATCGCGCTCGGAGCAGTCAGCCAATTTGCCAGGAAGGGTGAGGCTTTCTAAGGCGCTCTTACGCATAACTAGTTCACGCGCTTTACGGGCGGCGGCACGGGCACGAGAGCTAGTGAGGCAGCGTTCAATGATTTTACGTGCTTCACGTGGGTTTTCTTCTAAATAAGCAGACATCGCTTCAGAAAGGACTGAGGAGACGATACCGCTGACTTCAGCGTTCATGAGCTTCACTTTGGTCTGGCTCTCAAACTGTGGGTCGGGATGTTTCACGCTCACGACAACGGTCATGCCCTCGCGGGTGTCGTCGCTGGAGAAGTTGTTATCTTTCTCTTTGAGGAAGTTGTTTTTGCGGGCGTAAGAGTTAATGAGGCGGGTAACGGCCGTTCTCACCCCAGTTAAATGCGTACCTCCATCGGGTGTATGAATGGTGTTGGCAAAAGCATATTCAGAAATGGCAATGCCGTCCGTATACTGTAAGGCCACCTCCACTTCAATGTTGTCCGCCTCTTTTTTGGCATAGATGGGCATGTGCAGTACCTTGCGGTTGCGGTTTAGATAACGCACAAAAGATTTCACCCCGCCATCAAAATAAAAACTCATTTCTCGGGGAATTTCCGGCCGTTCATCACGTAATTTGAGGAATACCTTACTGGTGACAAAGGCCATTTCTCGGAAACGGTTAGCCAGCGTTTCAAATTTGTAAGACTCTCCATCTGTGAAAATCGTTTCGTCGAAGCGAAAATGGGAGGTCGTGCCGGTGGCTTCACCGCGTTTTAGTTTGCGTCCCTTCTTGACCGACGCTTCTGGGATGCCACGATTGTACCGTTGCACATATTCGTGCCCTTCACGGCGAACGCTGACAACCATCCAGTCAGACAGGGCATTCACTGCGGCCGCCCCGACACCATGCAGCCCCCCTGACACTTTGTAAGCAGATTCGTCAAATTTACCGCCAGCATGCAGGGTGGTCATGACTAGTTCCAAAGCAGAGACTTTTTCGGTGGGATGTTTGGCAACAGGAATGCCAACCCCATTGTCGGTCACGCTCACACTGTTATCAGGATGGATGACAACTTCAATGCGGTCACAGCGACCAGCCAAAGCCTCATCGATGGAGTTATCGACGATTTCGTAGACGAGATGGTGGAGTGCTTTAACGTCGGTGCCACCAACATACATACCAGGACGACGGCGAACGGCTTCAAGCCCTTTGAGGACTTGGATATTACCGGCATCGTATTGTTTTTCTTGTGAATTCTTCTTAGCCATTGACGAATCCTTGTGTCTGAATAGTTTGTTTTCGTATTTATCGTTTGGTTTTTTATGCGTTTCGTGACCGTCTAAAAATAAACCCCCGTTTTTCAGGGGTAAAGATCACTTGAAGCACATCCATTCATTCTGCCACTTATTTATGGATGCGCATTTACTTGTTGTCGTTCTGGTTGCTGGCGTAAATGCTGTTCTGTTTTGCCATGGCAACATAGTGGTCTCGGAAAAACAGGAATGCAGCAGTAGTCAGGGAGGTCATAATGAAAGCGTGACCCAGGATATTAGCTCCAGTAAGCCAGGATCCATTATCAGCCAGCAGCAGCAGTGAGCTGAGAAAATTACGGATAATGAGAATGATGATTAGTAAACCTAACGTCGGGCTTAAGTAAGTCCGCATCAGTTGAACACTAGACATAATAGCAATGGGCAATGGGTGGCCGAGTAAAGACAAATTATGGGGCACAAAATAGGTGAAGATTAACAGCCATAAAATGAGTACGAAGCTAATGAGCAGAACCATCATGGCTAAAAACTGGCTGAGGAGAGCCACAACAAAGGCCACAATCATAAATGGAATCAAAATAATGAGGCTGAATATGAAAAGGATTATTCCTAATCCGAGCAGTTTGATCCAGGTGCTGGCCACCCGCCTGATAAATTCAGTGAGAGCCAATGTGGGGCGGTTTTCTTCGATGCGAATGGTTTGCGAGATCAGGGTGAAGTAAACGGCCGTTAACAGGACACCAATCATCGAAAAAAGCAAAAACATAGCTATCCAGATCATTGGATCGGCAATTTCGATAACAGACACCGGTAGAGGAGTGGCTTCCGGGGTCGCCCCAATCATGTATACAGGAATGCCAATAAAAGGCACCGATAAGGATGTAAACAGATTGGTGCGTGGCGCTAATTCCATAAACTGCGCCATGTAAGATTCTAATGCAGGATCTGGCGGCAGCATGCTGACCATCTGTTCCCAAATGGGGCGGGAACTAAGGCGGGGACCAAGCCACAAAAAGGCATCTAAAAACACGGGTAATATGAGGAGCCAGAGATGTTTAGTTGTCAGATCAAATCCAGCTGCAATTGTTCGCCATACGCCTGGAAGTGGCGCGAGTTCTTCATTTTCGTGCATCATAATTTTAACCGAGCAATTATACCACGGACGTTCTAGGCAAGCGAAAAACGGCCGTTTGCCATGGTTGTAGGAAACGGCCGTTTTGATGACCTGTCACCCCGTCTAAGATGGGTTGAATTGAGTATACTTTTGTGCGATCCAGCAACGTTCTTTAAACTATAGCTTGCATTAAGCATTTCGCAGATTAAAATCTATTTTCAATGATTAACGCTATCAAGAGTGGAATAGGGTGGGGTGGTTTCAAATCTAATATTCCTCAAAGCTGGTTGATCAAGGAGAGAAAACATGGCAGATGTCCAGGCAATTGCTAATCGTATCGTGCATAATGTTGAGAAAGTCATCATAGGGAAACATGCATCTGTGCAACTCACTGTATTAGGCTTGTTGTGCCAGGGGCATGTATTGATTGAAGATGTACCCGGTGTGGGGAAAACAGTCTTAGCTAAATCACTGTCAAAATCCGTTGGCTGTAAATTCCAACGGATCCAGTTCACACCAGATATGCTTCCCAGTGATGTGACGGGGGTTTCCGTGTTTAATCAAAAAACGCGAGAGTTTGAATTTCGACCTGGACCGATTCATGCTCAGATCGTCTTGATTGACGAGATCAACCGTGCTACACCTAAAACACAATCTGCTTTATTAGAATCTATGGAAGAACGCCAGGTGACTGTAGATGGCACAACATATTCCCTGGCAAGCCCTTTTATGGTGTTGGCGACACAAAATCCCATTGAATATGAAGGTACATTTCCATTGCCCGAAGGACAGTTGGATAGATTTATGCTGCGCATTCGCTTAGGGTATGCCACCAAAGATGAAGAAATTGAAGTGCTAGATAGGCAGCAACATCTCCATCCGCTTGAAAGCCTTGAACAGGTGGTATCTGTGGAAGAGCTGCTGGATGCCCAAGATACCATCAAGTCAATCTTTTTAGACGACAAAGTCAAAGAATATATTGTGGATCTTGTGCGGCAAACCCGAGAGCATCCCGATGTCTATCTGGGGTCAAGTTCTCGAGGTGCGTTGGCACTTTATAGATTAAGTCAGGCACGCGCAGCGATGTTTGATCGGGATTTCGTGCTGCCTGATGATGTGAAGGCGTTAGCTGACTCTGCCTTAAGCCACCGCATCATTGTGGGACCCGCAGCCCGTATTAAAGATGTAGAACCGGAGTCGATTGTACAGGAGATTTTGGATAAAACGGCCGTTCCTGGCGCACAAGCAAGGGTCTGAGAGGCATGATAAACCAGCTCAAACAACGGCGAACGGCCGTTTTCTTGTTGGCTGTCTTGGCATTGGTTGGTGGATTAGTCACCGGGCGCAGCCTGCTTTACAACTTAGCCTACTTGTTTGGCCTACTCCTGATCACCTCGTTTTTATGGGCCTGGGTAAACATCAATGGCGTCCATCTTTCTCGTGTCACGCGAGCACAACGCACACAAGTCGGCCGGCCGCTGGAAGAACGGTTTACAGTGCGCAACACCAGCATTATTCCCAAACTGTGGTTAGAAGTGAGAGATCATTCCGATGTGCCCGGGCATCAAACCAGTTATGTGGTAAACAATCTCCGTCCCAGACAAGCATTTAACTGGCGCACGACCACCGTCTGTAGAGAACGTGGCCGGTATCAGCTTGGCCCAATCACCATGCGTACCAGCGATCCATTTGGCTTGTTTATCATGACAAAAAAGCTGACACCAACATCAAACGTTGTCATTTATCCGCTGACGTATGATATTCAGCAATTCGCGCTTCCCGTGGGCATTCTTCCCGGAGGAGACGCCCTGCGTCGCCGGACACATTACATCACAACCAATGCCTCAGGGGTTCGTGATTATGCCCCAGGCGATAGTTTTAGCAGAATCCATTGGCCCAGCACAGCACGCCGGAACCGCATGATTGTCAAAGAATTTGAACTTGATCCGTTAGCTGATATTTGGATTATTCTTGACATGGCTGCATTTGGTCACATCAAGTCAGCAGAATCCAAGTCAAACAGTGACAATTTGATTGAAGACATCCCGGGATGGATGCGTGCTGAAAACCAGTTTAGTTTGCCTGAAACCACTGAAGAGTATACCGTGACCGCCGCCGCCTCAATTGCCCAATATTTCATCAGAAGCGACCGAGCAGTGGGCATGTTGGCGTATGGGCAGTCGAATGAGCTTGTTCAACCAGATCGGGGAGAGCGCCAATTTACCCGGATATTAGAAACCCTGGCTGTGCTGCGTGCCCAAGGACATGTTCCCATTGATGATATGCTGCATGCTGAATCTCATTTATTCCCCAGGGGCACAACTTTGATCATCGTCACGCCCACAAATCAAGAACAGTGGGTGACTTCTGCCAGACAATTGGTACGTAGAGGGCTGCGTGTGGTCACCATTTTAATTGATCCTGAATCTTTTGGCGCAAAACGCACGAATGCTGGCCTGGAAACTATGTTGCATGGCAATGGCATGGCGGCATACCGTATACGCTGCGGAGATGATATAACGGCCGTTCTCAATCAGGCACGTTCTCAATCAGGATACTTTATTTTGTAACCGTTTACTTCGTACATACTCATAAAATATGTACGGCTATACCAGGAGAAAAAACATATCAAGGCACACCTATGCACACAATTACAGAGTTAATCAAACCCCTTAAAACCCTACACAATCAAATCCGAGATGCTGTGGTCAACGCCTGCGAAACGGCCTCTTTAGCTGAGATGTCAGCCATTGCCAAAGAAGGAGCTGGCGACACCATCTACGCCATTGACCGCATCAGCGAAGAACTGCTTATCGAATATTTTGAACGCGAGATCGCAGTGCACACCCCCCTTGTCCTCATTGCAGAAGGATTGGACGAAGGCGAGCTGGTCTTGCCTGTAGGCACACCCGCAGATGATGCCCTATGGCGCATCATCGTGGATCCAATTGATGGCACACGTGGGCTGATGTACCAAAAGCGCAGTGCCTGGATTCTCACGGGCGTAGCCCCCAACAAAGGAGCCACTACGAACTTACAAGATATTGAGTTTGCCATACAGACAGAGATTCCACTGCTGAAACAACATTTGTCTGATCAAGTGTGGGCGCAAAAAGGTGAAGGGATAACGGCCGTTCGCCACAATCGCCTGACCAATACCGACACGCCCACCCACCTCCGCCCCTCCCAAGCAGATACCATTGCGCATGGCTTCGCCTCCATCTCCCGTTTCTTTCCTGGCGTCCGCGAAGAACTAGCCGCCATCGACGAAGAGATCGTCCGCGAAGCACTAGGCGCTGTACAGCCCGGCAAAGCCCACTGCTTTGAAGACCAATACATCTGCAGCGGTGGCCAATTTTACGAACTCATGTCAGGTCATGATCGCTTCATCGCCGACATCCGTCCTGCCATGGAAACTATACTAGCTCAACGGGGTCTGGCGCTGGGTATTTGCTGCCATCCCTACGATGTTTGCACCGAACTCATCGCCAGAGAAATGGGGATCATCGTCACCGATGAACAGGGTCAGCCATTGCAAGCGCCGTTAGATGTGGCGGCAGATGTGAGCTGGGTGGGCTATGCTAACCAGAAGATTCAACAGCAAATCGAACCCTTGCTGCAAAGGGCGTTAAACCGCAGAAACCTGGATTATCGTCAGCCCTAAGGGTTTGGCAGATCGTGCTATAATCCCACACTTATGAAAAAGAAAAAAAAGAATTCGAGTCAAGCATGGATAGGTATTGTTGTCACTATTGTTTGCTTGGTCGCCATATTTTTCTTTATTGAACCCGCGCAAATTTGGGCAGCCCTCAAAGAAGCAAATTACTGGTATCTTCTGCTGACTGGATTAGGCCTGGTATTGTTTCTCGTCATTCGAGCATGGCGTTGGCGCTTCATGCTTGAAAATGATGTCCCCACCCTGCCTATATTTCACGTTCAAAACATTGGCTACCTGGTGAATGCCTACCTTCCCTTGCGCTTAGGAGACATGACTCAAGCTGTTCTTATAGGCAATGTTCCTCCGGTTACCATAGCCCGGGGGGTGTCAACCGTCGTCATGGCGCGTATCGTGGACATGACATTTATGGTGATTTTGCTGCTTTTTACGTTGACACAAGTTGAAACAATGCCAGAACAGGTACAATCTACAACACGTATATTTGGGGGGCTTGTGACCGCAGCTGTTGTGCTGTTGGCAGCAGCGGCTAATCAACGGCCGTTTGTGCGAAAACGATTCACCTTGATCTTGAATTGGCTCACTCAAGTGAGCCACACGGCCGCGCAGCGGTTAGAACAGAAGATAACACATGCAGAACGGCCGTTATTATACAAACCTGTTCATCTCCTTTTTAGCACACTGAGCCACCTGGATACCCAAGCCTGGATACACAGAATTGATGACTTTCTCATGGGACTGAACAGCCTTACCCATCTAAAAAGCAGTTTAATTCTCATCACCTACACCATTTTCATTTGGTTACCCATTATTGGCGCCTACTACACTGGCATGTTAGCCGTTCACCTGGAACCCACAATACCTATGGCCGCCTTTGCGGTTTGTATAGCTGCCTTTAGCGTCGCTGCTCCTTCCTCTCCAGGACAGGTTGGCGTCTTTCATGCCGGCGTCATCTTCGCCCTTTACAACATTCTGGGGCAGCCAGAAGCGCAGGCAGCCAGTTTTGCCTTTTTATATCATGCCGTCATGATGATGGTAACCACTGTGATGGGGATCATCAGTTTGTGGGCAACGGGCGCCACCTTCCGCCACGTTATCGACACAACTCGCAATTACCTGAACAAAAAAGAAGCAAAAAGGAAAATATAACAATGAGAGTATTAGAAGTTTTAACCTATTACCGCCCCTGGGTAAGCGGGCTTACCATTTATGTGGAACGGTTATGCCGGGCGATGGCAGATCTGGGGCATGATGTTACTGTGTTAACCTCCCAATACGAGCCAGATTTGCCCAGATATGATGTCATGGATGGTGTCAA
>PDQY01000051.1 GCA_002746795.1 Chloroflexota bacterium
CGTGGTTTGATTGTGTCGCCACCTAAATCTGGTAAAACGACTGTTTTGAAGGATATTGCCAATGGCGTCACTGAAAACTACTCAGATTTGCATCTGATGGTGGTGCTTATCGGTGAGCGTCCTGAAGAAGTCACGGATATGGAACGCTCTATTGATGGGGAAGTTTCTAGTTCAACTTTTGATGAGCCGGTGCGCCAACATTGCCGTGTGGCTGAAATGGCTTTGGCTCGTGCTAAACGCTTGGTGGAAGGGGGTCAGGATGTTGTTGTCTTGCTTGACTCGATTACCCGCCTGGCTCGGGCTTATAACCTGACGGTGCAGCCTAGTGGCCGCACGCTTTCTGGTGGTTTGGATCCGTCTGCGCTGTATCCGCCCAAACGCTTCTTTGGTGCTGCCCGTAATCTGGAAGAAGGTGGCAGCCTCACTATCATCGGGACTTGCCTGGTGGATACCGGCAGTCGTATGGATGATGTGATTTATGAAGAGTTCAAGGGGACGGGCAATATGGAGCTTTTGCTCAGTCGTCGTTTGCAAGAACGCCGCATTTTCCCGGCTTTCGACATAGAACGCTCCAGCACTCGCCGCGAAGATTTGTTGCTCTCTGGCGATGAATTGGCTCGTGTTTATACGATGCGCCGCATGTTGGGTCATCTCATGGATACACCTGGTTACGATATTAGCAGCGCCACTGCGGCCGTTTTCCAACGGATGCGCGGCACGAAGACGAATTATGAATTCCTGGAATCTTTGACTAAGGATATGATGTAAACGGTGATCGGTATCCTGTAGTTGGATTATGTGTCAATTCTAAAAATAATTTGAGAAAGCGGGTTCTTGGTTGACCCGCTTTTGTGTTTTTGGGGCTTTGTGTTAGCATCCTCTTCGTTTTGGTAACGTCAATGTACGCTGCCAGGGAAGAAGAATTATGGAAGATGAACGTAATCATTGGCAAAGAGACGGCGGTTATCTGGTCATTTTGGTCGTCGTTATTCTTTTATTTTTTGGTTGGCGTATCGGCTTAGCAGGCAATGGGGAAGTGGGGACAAGTGAAGGAGAAACGGCCGTTTCTACTGGACTTAACACAGACGCTTCCTCCGCCCAACCTGTGTTAGACGGCACCGCAGCCACCACTGGCGAGCAGGCGCCTATCTACGATTTCACCAACGGTGACGTGCCTGTCATCAGCGATACCGGTTTGTCTCCGCAGCTGGATCCCCATACTTATGAAGGCAAGCTGCCCTCCCATGAATTTGAAACCTACACCGTTGAGCGGGGCGATACCCCGCGTATCATTGCTGATACGTTTGGCATTACCGTGCAATCTCTGCTGGGGGGGAATGCTCGCCTCAGTCAGGAAGCGACCCTATTGCATCCAGGAGACGAACTCATCATCTTGCCCATCAATGGCGTACTCCATGAGGTAGAGCCAGGGGATACTCTGGAAAGCGTCTCTGAAATGTATGACATTCCGATTGAGGATATTATTGCCTACACGGATAACAACTTGGAGTTTCCTTATCGGCTTTATCCCGAGACACGTATCATGGTGCCGGGAGCCGTGCCGGAAGTGGTGATTTGGCAGCCACCGGCGTTGTCCACCAGTGGCAGTTCTGGGGTGGGTGGTGGTATTACGCCTAAAATTGTGGGTACAGGTTCCTTCCAATACCCGGTGTCGAGCCGCAATTTCACCCAGTTTTATTGGTATGGACATCCGGCAATTGATATTGCGTTAGGTGAAGGGAATCCAGTTTATGCCTCTGACACGGGCACTGTGACCTATGCTGGTTGGAATACCTGGGGCTATGGCAATCTTATCGTTGTCAATCATGGGAACGGTTTTGAGACGTTCTACGCTCACTTGAGCGGTATTAACGTGGTGCCAGGGCAAATTGTCTACAAGGGCAATGTGATTGGCTACTCAGGCAACACTGGTAACTCGTCTGGTCCTCACGTCCACTTTGAAATTCGCATTGGCGGCAACCCTGATGACCCGTGCTGGTATCTGGGGTGTGGCGGGTAGTTGATTACCGATGTCGGTCTCGCAGCTGCCCGCAGCCAGCCTGGATGTCGATGCCGCGACGGACGCGGACAGTGCTGCTGATGCCGTAGCCGGAGAGTACCTCCTGGAATTTCTCAACGCGGTACGGGTCGGAGGGGGCGCCACCGTAGCCTGCGGTGGGGTTGAGGGGGATCAGGTTGACGTGGCACAGCATTCCCTGAATCAGTTTGCCGAGGGCTTGAGCCTGGTCGATGGTGTCGTTTTGGCCGTTGATGAGCGCCCACTCGAAGGTGATGCGCCGTCCCGTTTTCTCGATGACGTAGCGGCAAGCATCTAGCACGTCGGCGATGGGCCAGCGGCGGTTGACGGGGATGAGTTTGTCTCGCTCTTCGTCTGTGGCGGCGTGGAGGGAGATGGCCAAGGGTGTTTGGCGCTGTTCGTCGGCGTAGCGGCGCATCGCTTTGACGTGACCGACCGTGGAGATTGTGATTTTGCGTGCGCCCAGGCCAAAAGCATGGGGCGAGGTGAGACGATCAACGGCCGTTAACGTATTCTCGTAGTTATGCAATGGTTCCCCCATACCCATCATCACAATATTGGTCACATGCTCGCCCGTTTGCGCTAGTTCGTGAGCAAAGTACATCACCTGCGCCACGATCTCTGCGACAGTGAGATGGCGGAAAAAGCCCATTTGCCCTGTAGCACAAAAGACGCAGCCCATGGCACAACCAGCTTGTGAACTGATGCAGAGGGTGCGCCGTTTCTTGTATTTCATGAGTACTGTTTCAATGAATTGATCGTCTGGCAGTTGAAAAAGCACCTTTTTAGTTTGCCCATCGCTGGATTTGAGTTCATCGACGATGGTGCCGATTTGCACAATGGCGTGTTTGTCCAGTTGGGCACGGAGGGCTTTGGGAACATTGCCCATCGTCTCGAAATCCTGGGCGTAGCGCTTGTAGAGCCAATCCCAGACCTGGCGAGCGCGGAACTTTGGCTCGCCTAATGTGGCCAGAAATTCAGCCAGTTCGTCGAAGGTGTAGTTGTAGAGGTTTACTTTTTCGCTCATGTCAATTCTTGTTTTTGTTCATGTTATTCATGGAGCTGGATGGCAGGCAGTTCGATAACGTTGTCGGCTGAATCAGGAATGTCTAAACGTGTCAGTTCGGGCCAGGTATAGACGCCCAGCATCAATGAGTAATTGTCTGTTTTCGGCAGGTCGGTGAGGGGAATGTGGTAGGTTTCTTGGATGATTTCGTCAGTTTGCCAGGCGTTAAGCGGATACCGTTCTTGTCCTAAAATGTGGTCGTCTTGTGTCACCAGAGCCTGGCTGTTATTGTCTATCAAGTGAGCGAAGGTGACAAAGGTGTTTTCTGGCATGGGCACCACAGCTTGCCAGTAGCAGGAGAGTTGCAGTTGATTGGTGGCGGGAATAACGGCCGTTTCTGTGCAGCCTAGGAGCGCCAAATGTTCAGACAGGGTCGCTTGCGGTGTGAGATGGGGAGGCAGGTCTGCTTCTGTCAGGACAAATTCAGGTTTGGTTAAGGAGACGCTGGTATCCAGTGTGTAGAAGCCGTAATTTTGCGTCATGGCTGCTTGATTGGCTGCACTGGAATCAGCAATCAATGGCGCCACTTGTTGAATTGCGGCGGCGTCGTTGTGGCTGATTAGGAAGCTGGCAGCCCCTGGCTGGGCATACAAACGCCCGATGATTTGCTGGGGTGGTAGGTATTCATGGTGAATGTCAGCAAAGACGAAAGCGGCGTGGGGTAAGTAGGTAAAGCCGCCCTCGATAGAGCCGATTTCTTCGATGGTGCTGAGGTAAACGGGTTCACCCTGGTTTTGCGCTACGATCTCTTCGGTGATGTCGAGCAAGATTTTGCCGTTCAAGCCAGCTGCCAGCGAGGTGTCGTAATATTCTTTGAGCAGGATGAGTGGGTCAATGATGAGCGCCAGGCTAAGGATCATGAGCCCACCTGTGTACCCTGTGCGTTTGCGGGTTTCTTGTTGGCTTAGTTTGCCTAACCAATGGCAGAAGAGGAAGGCGATAACGGCCGTTATCACTGGAATAAGCATCGTGGTGAAACGGGCAATCACATTAAAGCCGTAATGGCTGCTGAAATAGGGGAAAAGCAGCAGCACAGGCAGCGTCACCAGCAGCGGCAGCGCCGACACCCGCCTGGTAGTGAACACAAAGCCCCACACCGAGAGCAAAAAGTAGAGCAGGGGGATACCCAAAACCGTGGTGAAGTCTTCCTGACCGTGTAACACTCCGCTTTGCTGCCGGATAAGCTGCAATGTCAGGCGGCGGATGTTGTTGAGCGTTGTTTGCACACCAGGGTCAGATTCCCAAAGATACGACCGTTCTTGTACCACTGCTACACTGTCCAGACCAGAGCCAAAATTGTAGATGAGTACCGGGCTGTAAACCAAGATCACGCCCACGCCCCACAAAATCGGCCAGAGCGGCCAAAGTTTGCCCAACTTGGGCAGTTTGCGGGTGCGGTAAGCCGCCCACAGACCGCCACCCAGTGCGATCAAGGCGCCTACCGGATTGACCTGGATGAGCAACCCTGCCGCCACTGCCGCGGCCACAAGCCAGCTCCTATTATCACGGTTGATAGTTTGCGCCAGACACCAGAGAAAGAGAACGGCAAGGATGGGGAGAAAGTAGGTTGTGCCGCCCATGTGGCTGTTGACCACGATGAGATAAGGATTGATGGCTACGAGGAAAGCGGAGATGAGCGCGGCCCATTTGTTTTTGCCCAAGGCATCTACCCAGAGATAGGTGAGCGGAATGGTCAGAACGCCTGTGATCATGGCGATGACGCGCCCCATCAGCGGTCCGTCAAGACCCAGTTTGATGAGGGCGGCTAGAAAGTAGAAGTAAATGGGGCCAGCATAAGAGTCGTTGCCGATGAGCGGGTAATCCACGCCATTTGCGATGCGCAAGGAGTAGACCGCCTGGAACAGCTCATCTCCTGGCGAGGGGATGATGCGCCAGTAAGGCAGGCGTAAGACAATGCCGATGAGGATGATGAGTGCCAGCAATCCCCACATGATTTTTTTATTGTGGGGAGAAGGATACAAGTAAGATGTAGGCATACTTATGGCAGGGCGGCGGTAATTTCTCTGATGTCGGCAAAGATGAAATCTGGCTTGATGTTTTGGATCTTGACATCTTCTAGTTTGGAGACGCCAGAGAGTACCAGGATGGTGTTGAGGCCTATGTTGTGGGCACCGAGGATGTCGGTGGTGAGGCGGTCGCCGACCATAGCGGTGTTTTCCAGGGTGCCCCCCAGCCGTTTGACAGCTTGCTGGAACATGATGGGACCAGGCTTGCCAATGATGGTTGGTTTGACGCCGGTACTGGCTTGAATGAACGCGAGCAGGGCGCCGGCACCTGGCATAGGTCCCCGTTCGCTAGGATAGGAGGGGTCGGGGTTGGTGCCGATGAATCGTGCCCCCTGGTTGATGAGGTGGGCGCCCATGGCCATGAGCTGGTAGGTGGCATGGCGGTTAAATCCGACCACTACCAGTTCTGCTTTGGCTCCTGTGAGCGCCTCTTCTTCACTGACCAGCGTGAAGCCTTGAGCTAGCAAGGCGTCATGCAGCCCTTTTTCACCGACCGGGAAAACGGCCGTTCCTGCTGGATATTCTTCGCGTAGATAACTGGCTGTGGCTTCTGCAGATGGCACTACCTGTTCAGGGGAAACATCGATGCCGTATCTTTTGAAGCGTTCGGTGTACATCATGGATGTTTTGGAGGCATTGTTTGTGGCCACCACAAAGCCGATGCCTTTCTGGTTTAGTGTGTCGATGAATTCATGAAGCCCAGGTATGGGCGTGTCACCGCACCAGAGAACGCCATCAGCGTCAAGAATTAAGTTTTTGATGTGAGAGAGAGAGGTCATGTCGTTTATGTGTCCTTTTGTTTACGTGATACGTGAAGATGCTCTTGGTATGATTGTGGTTGATCCGTTTCCATGACGTTGGCTAAAGATTGTTTACGCTGTCTCTTGATTTGTTTACAATCCATCTCTTACGCCTCACAGATGACGGATCACAGAATATGGCTCACGGATGACGAATTATACCTTTTTACGGACAAGACGCATGAGTTGGCGTGGCAAAATTGGATTGATAGGTGTGGGTTGGTTAACGGCCGTTTTCCGGTTCCATGGTCTTTTCGCCAACCGCTTCCACGCGGATGAAGCTTTATTTGCTACTTGGGCGCGACTGATTGCCGTTTGGCGAGATCCGCTGCTGCTGACTCAGGCGGTTGACAAGCCGCCGCTGCTGTTTTATTTGCAGGCGCTGTTTTATCCACTGCAAGGGCCGGTGGCGTGGGCGGCGCGGCTGCCGAATTTCATTGCTTCGATTCTGCTGGTGCCGCTGCTGGGGATGTTGGTTTGGCGCTGGTATGGGGATGAGAAAACGGCCGTTCTGGCAGCCTTTTTCCTGGCGCTTTCCCCTTTTGCTATCCAGTTCAGCGCGACAGCTTTTACTGACCCGTTGCTGGTGATGTGGTTGGTGGCTGCTCTTGTGGTGGCGAGCAGCTCCAGGATAAAACCACAGTCTAATAAACAACGTCAAGTGTTTGAGATTAACAAAAGAAACTGGTTATCCTGGCACCATGCTTACGCACGAAGGGACATACTACAAACGTTCGTAGTGCGCAAGAGGTACCTGCGTTCATTTGTTCACTCTCTGAACCCGGCGCAGTTAGCTCAATGTGCTGGGCGTTGTCCCACGTTTACGGAGGGGCGTCTGGCGCTTGCAGGCGTGCTTTTTGGTTTGGCGCTGGCTACCAAATACCAGGCCTGGTTGTTTTTGCCTTTGCTGGTGGGGGCTGCTTGGTTGGCTGGGTGGCGTTGGCGGGACGGGCTGCGCTTTGTTGGCGGTCTGTTGGCTGTGTTTTCTATGGTTTTGTTGTGGGATTTTGTCCGAACGGGTCAGTTTTCCCTGTGGGGGGCGCAGATGGGCAACTTTGGCGGGATACGTTTGAGCTGGTCCTGGGAAATTTGGCCGCGGTTACATGCTTGGGTGCAGATGTGGCGTTGGCTGTGGGTGTCGCCGGTGGTGATGGGGTTCATGGCGGTGGCGGTCGGGTGGCCGTTGGTTTGTATTTTGTGTGCTATGTTCCGCAAACTGTGTTTTAACCGACTACCGCTCGCTGCTCACCGCGCACGGATCACTGATTTACTCGACCAAATGCTGGCGCTGTTTATTTTTGGTTATGCGTTGGTGCATTGGCTGTTGGCGGTGCCGGTGTGGGATAGGTATTTGTTGGCGTTGGCACCGTTGTTGGCGATTTTGGGGGCGCGTTTAATGGTGAATGGCTCATTGTTCATTGTTAAAACGCCGGGCAGGAGGAGCGGGGCGTGGCTGGTTGGCGGGGTGCTGCTGCTTGTTTTGCTGACAGCGGCGTGGCAGGGACGAAACGGCCGTTTTCCGGTTGGCGGTGGTTCTGGGGCAGATGGCGGCGCAGCGGAGATTGCTGCTTATTTGTATGATGCCCCGTATGGCACGGTTTTGTATGACCATTGGTTTAGCTGGCAGTGGAACTATTATTTGTTTGACCGTGGGGTGTATGTGAACTGGGTGCCGCAGCCCGCGATGTTGGTGGAAGATTTGACGGTTTTTAGTGGTGACGATACCTTACGTTTTATTGTGCTGCCGGATGATGGGTCAGAACGGCCGTTTATGCGTGAGGTTGAAGCGGCTGGGTTCAGCCTGACGCCTATCCCGGAGGCGGGCGGCGCACGAATGGTCTTGTATCAAATTGAATGAACTTAACGCAGGGACGCAGAGAAAAATTTGCGAAGTCTGCGCATTGACATGAATGTAAAACGCAAATATCCACGGATTTCAAGATGGCTTTTTCCTGGGCTGTTGTGGCTAGGGCTGGTTTTGTTGTTTTTTAACAAGATGGCTTTTAGCAACTTGATTTTGGCGCGGGGTGACACCTTTCTCTATTTTTATCCTTACTGGGAGGCGGCGGCAGAGGCGCTCCGGGCGTGGCGGGTGCCTTTGTGGAATGACAGTTTGTTTATGGGCGTTCCCCTGCTGGCAAACAGCCAGGTTGGCTTTTTTTATCCGTTGAACTGGTTTGTGTGGTGGTTGCTGCCCACTCCTTATGCGGTCACTGTTTCGATTGTGCTGCATGTGATACTGGCCGGTGTGGGGAGTTATTTGTTGTCTAGACGTGCTTTGCGGTTGGCCTGGCAGGCGGCGCTGTTAACGGCCGTTTTCTTTGCCCTTGGGGGGTATTTCACTGCTCAGGTGGAGCATATCAACCAGGTGCAGGGTTTGGCGTGGCTGCCCTGGCTGTTGTGGAGTGTAACGAGAAGCTCTCAGGACTTGTCGTTTAGCGAGCATGATCGTCAGTTCCGGAAAGTTGGTTGGCTGCTCACTCGCGGAACGGCCGTTGCTTTTTTCTTTGCCCTCCAACTTTTTGCCGGACACACGCAAACGACGTTTATCAGCGGCGTGGCGGTGGGGGTGTGGCTGCTTGCCTCGGGGGTTACCGATGTAAGTTTGTCGGCTGCGAATCGCCGCTTATGGCTGACGGCTTATGGCTTGCGCTTTTCTGCTGTTGTTTTTGGCGTGGTGCTGGCTGTGCTGATAACGGCCGTTCAACTTCTGCCCACTTTTGAGCTTTCCGCTTACTCGGCTCGGCAGGGGGGACTGCCGCCTAATGAAGTGATGTCGTTTAGCTTAAATCCACTGTTGCTGGGGCGGGCGCTGCTGCCCTCGGCAGGACAGTCGCTGTTTAGTGAATATGTTGCTTTTTTGCCGATTGTGGCTTTGGTGTTGGCGGTGATTGCTGCCTGGCAGTGGCGGAAATGGCCCGCTGTTTTTCCGGCGTTAATTTTAGCGGCGTTAGGCTTGTTCTTGGCATTTGGGGTGTTTAATCCGGTGTATTGGATTTTGGCGCGACTGCCGGGGTTTAACTTGTTTCGGGTGCCTGCTCGTTGGTTGGTGTTATATGGTTTGGGGATGGCGTTGCTGGCCGGTGCCGGTTTCCAAATGTTGTGGGATCGCTGGCATTTACACACGCAGCATGGGAAAACGGCGGCAGAGCAAGCGAGGGAGAAGTTGTGGCATGGAGAACGGCCGTTACGCTTGAGTCTTGTTTTGATTATGGCGCTGATGGCCTGGAATGCGGCTGCTGCTGTGTTGACCCGGTTTTGGCCTGTTGGTGCCGAAGCGCCGTTTGCTGCGCCTAATCGGCTGACCTTGCTGCTGTGGCTTGTTGAAGGTGTGTTGGTGTATCTTATGCTGGCTGGTTTAAGGCCGAAGTACAAGCGGGAGTCTCGGTTATATTTCGGCTTGGTGTCTACGAATGGGGTATCGCCCTGGTGGCTGGCTGGACTGGCGTTGTTGATCCTTTTTACGGCGTCGCGCAGTCTGCCTTACAACAATCTCACTACACCTGAAGCTTGGTTTGATTTACGCCCGCCAGTGGCACGCTTGCTCACAGATGATGCTGTGCCGCCTGAACGGTTGTTAAGTTTATCGCATATCTTTTTTGATCCGGGTGATCAGGGTGAAATTAACAGTATTTATGCCGACCAACTGGATGAAGCGGCATTGTATGATTACATCGTGGCTATCAAGAGTAAGGAGATCGTTGCGCCCAATTTGCCTTTAGCTTATGGCTTGGCTTCTGTGGATGGCTTTGATGGGGGTATCTTGCCGCTCGATTCGTATAGTCAATTGATGCGTTTGGTGTTACCGGACGGGCAAATGACGACTGACGGCCGTTTACGTGAACATCTGAGTGCTGTACCGGAGGCGAAGTGGCTGGATTTGTTTAACGGCCGTTATCTCATCACGGACAAAACGGCTGATCAATGGCGTAAGACGGGG
>PDQY01000037.1 GCA_002746795.1 Chloroflexota bacterium
ACTTGATGGCGTCAGGAGAGACACCAAAAAGATTGAAAGACAAAAAGCAAAGCCTTGTTCTGGCAGCAGATATTTTTGACATATTCAATCTTGATTCCCTAATCTTCATTAAATAAAGGAAGGTACCATGAGTCCTAAGAAAAAAGACAAATACGTAGATCTGCGCAACGAATTAGAAGCCCTGCCCCACATCAGTGCGGGACAAGTGGACACCTGGATCGACTTACAAAAATCCATCGACAGCACTAGAGATTACCTCATCCGCGCTGTGCCCGAAGCCCAATTTAGCATTGATGAAGCCCAAAAAATTCTGGGTCAACGCACCTACACCCTCGTTTTCTTTGGTGGTACCGGTGTAGGCAAGAGTACGCTCATCAATTCGTTGTTGGGTCGTAATTTATTGCCAACTGGTGCAGTAACGGCCGTTACTGGCACCATCGTCTACATTGAACAAGCCAATAAAGACGAAGCTGAATCCCTGGTATTGAGCTATTGGAGCCGCGAAGAATTTGCCGAGCGTGTCCGTCGCCTTTGCCAACTGGCCGAAATCCCTGGTTTCGACATCACCAACGACGGTGAACGCGACCAAGGCGAAGAATCCATCAACGCCATCATCGAAGAGAGCAAAGGCTCCGCCAAAACCGAACGTGACGAATACCTAGAAATCCTGCTCGACTGCATCAGCTCCTACGACAACAACAAAGAGCTGTTCAAAGCAGGCACTCCGCCCCCCGTCAGTTTACCGCTAGAAGATGAAGCCTCCCTCAAGCACCTGCGTGAAGATGGCTTCAAAGGCACCGACAAACGTCAAATTCGCCTGATCAAATCCGCCACCTTCCGCATTCTACCCAAAACAGGCATACCCAACTTGCTCATGAACGGCTACCTGCGCATCGTCGATGTGCCCGGCTTAGGCGCTGGCATGAAATTGCACGAAGCCATCACCCTAGAAGAAATGAAGCGCGAAGACGCCATGGTCGTGCTCGTCACAGACGCCGGTCGTCAACGTGTTGACGAAATGAAATCCATGTCAGCCGTCAACTGGATCAAAGAAAACCGTCTGCATGGTCTGTCCGCAGGCGATCTAGACGAAGCCGCATCTAAAATCTTCCTGGCAGTCAACGGCGGCAACGTGCGGCAAGCCTTCGACCGCTTAAACTCTGGTTTGCCAGAAGCTGAACTAGAAGTTAAAGAAGTCACCCGCTACATCTCGCCCAATTACTGGGAAAAATACAAAGATCGCGGTCACAATCGCCCCTACTTTCTGGTGATGGCTCCCCCCGCCTTGTATGTGCAAGACCCAGACAATGCCCCGCAAGAATTCGCCAGTGAAACAGAGCGCATTCTCAAAGTGTTCTCTGACCAACTAGGCAAAGTAGACAGCGATCCACTAGAACCAGCCACCAAAGAAGCCCTGCTCCAGTTAAGCGAAGTAGAACTGCTGCGCGAACGGCTCGTTGACTTCATCAAAAGCGAACGAGTACGCAGCCAGCTGCGCGAAGCAGCCACCCGCATCCGCAATGCCCTGCAATCCTTGCGCTTCTACTACGAAAAACAACTGGCAGCACGCGGCGTGCAGCCCCCCTTCGCCAACAGTTGGGAACAACTGCAAGAACGGCGTTATGAAAACGTGCTGCTCCGCCAAAACAAAGAACTGCCCCGCGCCTTCCACAACGCCTTGCTCGAACTGAGTATGCGCACCAACAGCGACGGCCGTTTTCGTGGTTTGCTCCGGCCAACATTAG
The DNA here is from genome assembly GCA_002746795.1 of Chloroflexota bacterium. Classification (GTDB taxonomy): domain Bacteria; phylum Chloroflexota; class Anaerolineae; order Promineifilales; family Promineifilaceae. The sequence continues at coordinate 1,746 of PDQY01000037.1, forward strand.
ATGGCGTCAAGGGCATGGTCCAAAATTCCGTTACTCGTGAAGTGGAAACCCTCCTGGAAAGCTACGGCACCGAGCATTGGGATGACCGCGATGTCACCTACGACAACTTAATTTGGGGCACAAGTGGTATCGAAATTCCCATCAAACGCATTCTCTTCCAGGTAGAACTGATCATGCAAGATTCCGTATCCCAATTCATGCCAGAAGTAGCAGACGTGATGGGCGCAGAACTGCAACGAACCCTGGAAGCCCACGAGCTTTACAGCCGTCTAGAACGCGCCAGTTACGGTCAGGTTTACACCTACACCCTGCCAGGCACCTCTGAGGAAACCTTAGCACTCGAAGAAGCTTACCACGCCATCATCAATCGCGTTGGCACCAACTTCCGCCACATCTGCCGTCAGGCAACGATGTATGAACTGATGAAACCGAGCCGTTCCGTGCATCAAAAACTGGAAGAAGGCGAACAACAGCTGGCCTTGCCCACCAATGAACGCCTGCTAGACGTGGCACTGCACGGACCTGAGGCCGTGCAAAAGGAAATCGCGGCCAATCAACCAGCTCCAAGCAGCAACACCCCAGAAACGGCCGTTGCTGCAGAACCTGCCGAAGAAGAATTTGCGATCAACATCCTGGACGAACCCATGACCCCGCCAGCAGAAACGGCTCCAGACTTCGACATCAGTTTCTTGGGTGAAGAAACAGCAGCACCAGCCATGGACACCCCAGAGCTAGAAACCAGCTACGCCGACATGCTAGACAACGTCGCCGTGAAAGTCAACCGCATCTTTGCCGCCATCATCGACGACCTATTCAGCGATGACGAGCTGCTGCCACGTTTGCGCCGCCTCTTCTGGCTGGAAGCCACCAAAGCAGAACGTGACTTCAACAACTTAATCGTGAAACCGATGCTCAAGCAGCACGACCGCAACATTCAAGACCCCGAGCTGCGTGATGCCATGGAAATCGATCTAGAATCCGTCTCCGACATGGAAGAACTGATGCGTGTCTGGGAAGGGTTACACAAAATTGAAACTGGACTAGTAATTTAATCATGGTAAGGAACGGAAATTAAACAAGACAACAAAGTCATTTCCTTACCATCCCTAGGGAATTTTTTCAATGAGCAGTGACAATATTTTCGGTAACATGTTAGTATCATTTTTCATACTTTGTTTGTCGCTGACGTTTTTCATGGTCTTTATCTGGAGTGTGATTTGGGCCTATAAAGATGGGAATGAACGCGGCAAACCAGGCTGGTTAGTCGCCCTGATGGTATTTTTCGTTTCCTGGCCAGCCGGTTTATTTATCTGGCTCGTTTTCCGGCCAGAAAAAACAAACACAGCCACACATGCTGGAAAAATCATCGAAGATGACAAGTATCCAGACCCAGAAGACCTTAAGTAACAAACCGTAAACAGTCATCGGTAATCAATGTTAGACCGATCACCGATGACTGCTAACCGTTTACCGATAACCGAAATGGAGAAATCATGGGAGAATCTTCCCCCAAGCTCATTCAAACCATAGACAACCAACATTTGGCTCTATTCGCCCAACGTTTGCGTGATTGGTTGCTTACAGAATCAATACAGGATGTGGAGGAAACAGGCGCTTCGCCTCAGGTCAGTGCCAACCTTTTCACTGAATCCCGTGCCAAAGCATTATTAAAAGCCACCAACGCTGTCGATGATGCCACCTTGCATGATTTTGCCAGACTGGTCGAACAAGAAACGGCCGTTCGCCTGGCCTTGCACGACATCACCAACAACAGCGGCCTCGCAGACAAAGACGAAGTGCAAACCTTGGCTGCTGTCACCAACCAATCGTCAAGCAAAGAGCAACAACCATCAATCGCTTGGCTCTCTTTGAGCATGGCAGCCTTCGCCTGGAAAAGCGGCTATCCCCTTAACCAACTCGACCCAGCCACACCACCAGAAACATACAGCCCCGCTGGTCAAGCCGTCAAACGTACCGCGCACTTTCTGCGGCAGCAAATTCAACGCAGCGCCACCGAGCGAGACAAATTAGCACGCCAACTCGGCTACAACGAAGCCATCGTCACAGACACCACCCCCAACTTAGACAGCCTGCAAGCGGCAGAGGTGCAACCACCCCTGCCCCCTTACTATCGACCTCCGGTACCCGTCAACTATCCTGAAATGTCAAATGAAACCGTCTCCATTAGCCAAGATGAACCAACACCAGAACTGGAACCAGACCCCTTCCCCCCGGTAACAGCCTCGCGCAATGCAGCCATAACCATCACCGAAGCGGATCTGGATCCCGGACCATTACCAAACAATGTCACCCGCATGCCTGCCATCCGTGTCACCACAGATCAGGTGTATCAATCAACACCCAGTTCATCAGCCCCATCAAACCAGGTCGTGACACCTGGCAGTGGCTCCCAGGCTTATACAAACTTCACTGAATCTGTACGCCAAACCTTTGGTCGAAAAGAGCCAATGGGCACAACCAAACTGCGCGTATTGGTGCAAGAATATCCTGATGGCCCCGGCTTGTATGGCCTACAAGTGCGCGTGACCTGCCAGGGTATCAAAAGCTACGTGGCAGGCACGACCAATAGGGACGGTAAACTTCTATGCGAATTACCAGTGCGTCTCAACTCTGGCCTGACCTATGACGTTGATGTCACCTGGCCACGTGAAATGAACAGCGAAATCGAACGCAAATCAATCACGTTAAACGCAGATCGCACAGAGTTTAACCTACCGTTTTACAGAAAGATAAATAGAAGCGATAAATGATGGAGAACCGGTTAAAGATTACGCCTGAGGATCTAGAACCGCAACACAATCGCCCTCCTATCGTGGCTGATGCGTTGAAGATCACACTGGATGACTTAACGGCCGTTCCCCCACAAGAGGCCACCTCACCCAATCTCAATGCCTTAGAAACATTGATGTTCAACCTGGTCAACGCCGCCCGTCAGGAGCATATGCCGCGTTGGCTGCCAACCAACCAACTCAAATGGCATCCTGGTTTGGCGGCAGTAGCTCGCGGACACTCAGCCGATATGCTCAAACGGCAGTATGTGGAACATCTGTCGCCAGATGGCATAGATGCAGGCAAACGCATCACCCGCTACGGCATCCAATATTTAGCCTGTGGCGAAAATATCGGCATCGTTTACGGCGCCGCCAGCCACAGCGAAACAGGCATTTACGAAATTCAAAGCACATTTTTGAGCCAACCACCTGGCCTCACAAACCACCGGGGCAATCTACTCAATCCAGTGTGGACTCACGTGGGTATTGGCATCTCTTATCTTTCAAGCGGCGCCCTGGTAGCAACACAGAACTTTATTTCAACAATTTAAAGACAAAAGGCCAACGATCGAAAATCGCAATCCCACAACCTTTCGCCCTTCGTCGTTGGTCCTTCATCAACAAGGGAACTTATGACAGAGACCACTGAAACCATCATCATTACCGACCCAGACAGCGACCGGTACCATACCTTTGGCTACATTAGCTGGTGGCAGCAAGAAACTGTACGCGAGGCCACTGTGCTAGTCGTGGGCGCGGGTGCGCTGGGCAACGAAGTGCTTAAAAATTTGGCGCTCATGGGCATTGGTAATCTTTTGATCGCAGACTTCGACACCATCGAAGATAGCAACTTAAGCCGCTCCGTACTCTTCCGTGAAGCAGACAACGGTAAACGCAAAGTGGATGCTGCTGCTGCCGCTGTCAAGGAACTCAATCCTGATGTGAACGTGAAGGCATGGCATGGCGACATCAACTTTGAACTTGGCATGGGCGTTTTCCGCCACGTTGATGTCATCGTCGGCTGTTTAGATAATCGGGAGGCGCGGCTCTCCATTGACCGTTTTAGCCAGGCGGTTAATCGGCCCTGGGTCGATGGAGCCATCCAAGAGCTAATGGGCATCGTGCGTGTCTTTTGGCCTGGGCGTGGCGCCAACTATGAAAGCACGCTAACTGATTACGATTACCAGATGATCAGCTTGCGCTATTCTTGCCCGTTGTTAGCACGACAAAACCTGCTCCAGGGCAAAGTCCCTACCACCCCCACGAGCGCGTCCATCGTGGCCTCATTCCAAACCCAAGAAGCGCTCAAGATCATCCACAACATGGAGGTAGAGCCGGGCGTGGGCTTGCTCATCAATGGCTTAACCAACGACATCTACAAGACGGAATACCCCGTCATCGAGGAACGGCTGCATCCCGCATTGGAGCCGCTCATCGAACTCCCTGACATCAATTCCGGGGATTCGACACTGAGAGATTTATTAACGGCCGTTCGCAAGCATCTAGGTGAAAAAGCCATCATCGAGTTCAGCCACGAGCTTGTCATCAGCATGATTGATCCCACCACCGACGAAGAAGAGTTCATCTTCAAGCATATGGCACGTTTGAGTGAAGACCAACTCAACTCCCCCACAACCGGCGTTCAGCGTGAGATGAAGCTTACCCATCGCCTCACCGGCGACGAAGATTTCCTCGACAAAACCTTAGCAGCGGTTGACTTCGCCCCTCTGAGCATCATACGTGGTCGCAACGGGGAAAATCTGGCATACTTTGAAATTACCGGAGATAAAGATACTTTTCTTGTCTTCGAGTAAAATATCCGCAGCTTGCATCCAGCAACTTGCAACCAAAATTCACCAATTTACGTAATAACTGTTGAATGCACGGTGTAGACACAAAAAATTCTAAACAGTAGACACCAGGCAGCAAACGCTTAGACAACATTGGAGGCAAAAACAATGGCTAGCATTAAAGTAATTATTTATGATCCAACTGGTTCCAAGAAAACCCCGGTAGAACTCCCCGGTGACGTACCAATGCGTCGTCTGATCCCAGCCCTCGTGAGCAAAATGGGGCTGCCCACCAACCAGGGTGCCAATCCTATCACCTACCGCCTGGATCATCGTTCCTCAGGCAAACGCCTCTCCGACGACGAATCCCTGGCAGATGCTGGAGTACAAGAAGACGATATCCTCAGCCTATTCCCAGAAGTAACCGCAGGCTAATTTTAAAATGATGAATTAGGAATGATGAATGATGAACGAGGCTGATCCTTCAGCACGCATTGTTCATCATTCACCACTTAATTTTGAGGCAGGCATCAATGTCATTTGACATCCGTGAAACTCGGTTGCGCAACGATTACAAAAGTATACAAGACCTGGTCAATCGCAGTGAATTCATTCGCGTTCTCACCACCGATGGGGCTCCGCCAGAGAAGTATCTCATTCAATATACTTGCAAAGGCGTTGAAAAAATCAAGGCAAATGGTGAGCCTATCCTGCGAACTGACCACAAAGTCAGTGTGTATTTACACGCAGAATACCCGTTGAAACAACCGCAACTCAAGTGGATGACACCGATTTTTCATCCAAACATTCATGTGACCGGCGCTGTGTGCATTGGCGCCTGGTGGGCAGCCAAAACCCTTGATGAACTGCTGCTAACGCTGGGCGAAATGGTGCAATACAAGAATTATGATCCACGAGATCCAATGAATTCTAAAGCGGCTTCGTGGGCTTTACGCCACAAGAACCTGTTCCCTATCGATAGTCGCAGCCTAAAAGGGCAATCTCTCGAAGATATGATTACGCTGGGGGAAACGGAGACGGAAGGCGATGACTTCGGCATCAACCTCCTCTAAAACGGCCGTTCCAGAGCCAAGGCCGACCGATTCAGGGACTGCCCCCCATCCTGGCGTGCCACAATTACCGCAACAAGAACCACCGGTTCTCAGTAAACAAGCGGTGCTGCACGGCACAGAACCCGGAGAAGTAACAGTGATCATTGGCCAGGCAGCCCTGGCACAAATTGACGCCCACAGCCGCAGCAACTTACGCACTGAATTGGGCGGCGCATTGCTGGGCCGCGCCTATTGTCATAACGGGCAGGTCTACGTCTCAGTTGAGGCAGCTGTGCCCGCAGTTAGCGGCGATCATGGACCGCTGCACTTCACCTTCAACGCAGACACCTGGAACCAGCTGCGCCAAGACCGCGAAAAGAACTACCCCAATCTGGAAATGGTGGGCTGGTTCCACACACATCCCAACCTGGGCGTGTTTTATTCTAGCGATGATGTCGTGGTGCATTCAGCGGCGTTCACCTTGCCCTGGCATGTGGGGCTGGTGGTCGATCCGGTGCGCCACGAAGCCTGTTTCTTTGGCTGGGAAAACGGGGAACTAATTCCCTTTGCCGGTTTTTATGAACTGTTAGACGGGCAGGACACGCCATTTGTTGACTGGCGGGTGGTGCGTACTTCTGTCTGGCGTGATACTTCTGAAGCGGAACTGGCTCAGAAGCAAATGGCAGCCCATGACAAGCAAACGACCGTGTATGCTCCCACCACCCCCAAGCCCTCCTTTAATCCGGGCATTGGGTTGATCGTGGGCAGCATCGGTTTGTTACTGACTCTGCTCGTGCTAGTTGGCTGGGTGATTCCGTTAAGCCAAAAAGTCAACCGATTGGAAAACGTGGTTCTGGCGATGGCGGACGAAGCATTGACTGACACGAATGTTGCTGCCTGCCCAGACCCACGACTGCGTATCTTGAACCCCATTCATGGCTCTAGCTTTCACGTTGGCACTGAATTAGAGATTGTGGGCACAGCCAGCCACCCGAAGGCAGTGCGTTACCAAATTGAACAACGGCCGTTTGACTCTGAAGCATGGCAGTTACTGAAAACGATACGCCCAGACAAGAAACTCGGCCTTTTATCTGCCTGGGATACGGCTGAATTGACCCCAGGCGTGTACGAAATCCGCTTAACGGCCGTTGATCACAACAGCATCATCGTGCCCAACGCGACACAGTGTCAACTTACCATTGAACTGGTGCCCTAGCAGTGGCAAAGCGGCACAGGTGCAGGGCGGCAAAGTACGTTACCTGCATCTCTGATAACTAACTGACTATTCGACTACTGGACTATTACTCATGACTGACGAACTTGTTTACGCTGCTCTCATTACAATTTCTATACCGGAAACGGGCAAATCTGCGGCCGTGACGGTGGTCTTGACGCCGCCAGATAATGTGGATGTAGATGGGCAGGTTAAACCACTCCCCGAATGTACGCTCAACGATTTGCAGGCTTTTGCTGATGAGCTAGAAAAAGATACCTGGGACGCTTACAGGTCAATTTCCCTGCTCAACCTGGATGAACACGACGACGTTTCTATCGAAGTCACGGTCGTGGATCGCAAAGGAGCCCCATACTCATTGGCAGGTTCTTGGCGCAAGCAGGCGATCATCATTCCGGCTCACACCGACATTGACGATGACGACGAGATTCCCGTTCAAGCTGAGATTGAAGCGCCTGAAGAGGAAGTGGTCATTGCTGCTGAAATTGAAGCTGAAATTGAAGCTGAGAAGGCAGAGCCAGAGCAAGAGAAGGCGACTAAACCAGACGCCGTTGCAGAAGAAGCTGAAGCTGCGCACTCAGAAGCTGAAGAAGCTGAAGAAACCATAGAGACTGAAGAAGCTGAAGAGACTGAAGAAGTTGAAGAGACTGAAGCGGCCAAACCTCAAGAACTAGAAGTGGTGGTTTCTGAGTCAGAGCCGGTGTATGCTCAGCCAGAAGAATCAGCTGGCGCCAGCCCAGATGATGTGATCATTGTGCCGAGTAAGGCACGAGTTCGCATTGCAGGACGCCGTTTACCACCAGGCACTAACACCTGGATGGCCACTGATGTTCTCATTGACGAGCCAGCTCTCAGAGCAGCGCAAGCTCATGCTTTAAGCAGCCCTCGGCGCGAGGTGGCTGGCGTTCTCATTGGTCTACCGCCAGAAAAACAGCCTGACGGCCGTTATGTGGTGCATATTATGGATACCATCATCGCTAAATACACGGTGATGCAGGGTGCCAGTGTGACCTACACACCGGAAAGCTGGCGCTACATGAACGATAAATTGCACGAACGCTACCCAGACGAAACGGCCGTTATGGTGGGCTGGTATCACACACACCCTGGATTTGGCATTTTCTTGTCGGGGATGGATCAGTTTATTCACCAAAATTTCTTCACCCAAGTGTGGCATGTGGCATTGGTGCTAGACCCCCACGCCAAGACAAGCGGCTTCTTCTGCTGGGACCGGCAAAAGACCCATGTCAGCCCCATGGAATTTGAGTGGCCCCATTGGGCATCTCAATCCTGGTAAACGGGAATGATGAGTGACGAGTGATGAATGTCATCCCGTTTGCTCATTTTTTAGGACAAACAGCTCCCAAATCATGTATAATGCTGCTAAACTCTTTAACTGACCACTGATCACTGCCCAGTGACCACTGTTCACTAAACATGGAAGAACAAGAACTACCGCCCATCCACATAACGGATGATGATATAAGTGAAGCCAACCGCTTGAGTTTGCACTGCCCGATTTGTGCTGGGGCTGTGGAAAACAACGTTAGAGATGCTGCCATGCGCCCTGTCGTTTGCTCTAAATGCGGCACGCTTTACCACCGTGCTTGTTGGGAGCAAAGCGGTGGCAAATGTGCCATTTTGGGCTGTGAATGCACGGAGTACTACGTTTACGGGCGTAATCAAGACCCGGCGCTGACCATTACGTATTCTGATTTACCATCGCCATCTGTAAACGGCCGTGGACCAGGCGCCCAAACCAAGCGCCTCAAAGCCCAACAAGCCCGAGAAGTTGAACGCTTGCGCCGACCTGGTTTTTGGCAGCGCCTATGGCAGTGGCTCCTCGATCAAATTCAAATTGGATAAACGGTGAGCAACGGTTAGTGAACAATCAACACACCGCTTCCCGCTTACCCACCACCAACTACTAGCCAATGATCCGCCCTCTTCGTGTCAGCTCGCAATCTGCTTTTCTGGAACAGCCATGTGCCTTGTGTAAGGAGGGATTTGTGGCTGGTGACATGATTGTCATTTGTCCTGAGGATGGGGCACGGCATCATGTGCATTGCTGGGAAGCGAATGGGTCGAAATGCTCTGCTTTTGGCTGCCATGGTAACGGCCGTTTAGTTACCAGCACCCAGTCAGACACCGTCTTTACAAACGGGCCGCGTGTCGCCCAATCCCCGCAAGAAGAAGGCGAAAACAGCTCTAAAGTTCGGGTAATGCCCAGCAGCAGCTTAGGTTGTGCGCAAGGCTGCCTGATCATGAGTATCGCTCTGGCTATCCTCATCATGGCCTTTAGTTGTTTTGGCCTGTGGGCAATCGCTGATTATCTGATGATCAACGTGTTTGAATTCAACTACCGTGTACCCTTTGAAGGGATGATTCTCCCACTCCAGTTTTTCTTGCTCGCCTCATAGTTTAATCTGCAATCAAATTTGAAAAAACGAAAAAAACGAGAATCAGCCGATTATTTGTCCCCAACAACGGCGGCTATCACACCGAATATTAATAAACCGACCAACACGCGAAATAGATTGATGTTTAAATTGATGCGGAGATAACCTAATAACCAATACAATGCCGCGCCTATTACTGCACCAACGGCAAGCCCCACCAATCCACCTTTTAATACCCAGTCAGGTGCCGTGAAGATCACGCCCAGCAAACAACCAGACAAAACCGCATACAAGATGTATAGAGCAGCATTCAAAATGGCCTGTCCAACCACAGGATTGTCTAACCCATTCAGAATTTCGCCGAAAGATGCCCCGGTCATGCTCAACACCTGAAAAATTTGGTACCCAGCCATGCCTATGCCAAATAAAATCCCGATCAGTAAAGCACGTCCCATGGCATCAGGGATATGAACGATAGGCACAACAATGGCACCAATCACCAAACCTGCCACCAAACCATTGATTGCGCCTGTGGTCAAGTCAGTCATCAAATCTAACATAATACTGGCAGCAATCCCTATTCCAAAAGCTTTTGTTATCATTATGGATATCATTAGAGCACACTCTTTATGCTTAAATTTATGATGACCAAATTATAGCGCATCCTGATTTTCTGCGCTTTTATCTTATTTATAACTTTGCACTGAGAAGCAGTTAACAATCCTCATCGTAGATTCGCCTATTCTCATACTTCGTGATAAAAAATGAGGCTGCAAACAGGGTTGGTTAACGATTAAGGTCGTCACTCCAAACCCTTTATGAACCGTTTAGGAAGACGATAGAAGGAGTTGCTCCGATGAAACAGATCGTGGAGTGTGTGCCCAATTTCAGTAACGGCCGTTCCCCCAAAATTTACAACAGCATTGCCGATGAAATCCGGTCAGTTCAGGATGTTCACGTTTTAGACGTTAGTGCTGATCCCGATCATAATCGGACAGTTATCACTTTTGTAGGCACCCTCGAAGCAGTTGAGGAAGCTGCTTTCCGCGCAATTGCTAAAGCAGCACAACTCATTGATTTAGATAAGCATCAAGGTGAGCATCCTCGCCTTGGCGCCACCGATGTCTGCCCCTTTATTCCGGTACACAATGTCACCATGAAAGAATGTGTGGCTGCCGCTAAACGAGTCGGACAACGAGTCGGTAAAGAGCTTGGTATCGCCGTTTATTTATATGGCAAAGCCGCCACCCAACCAAATCGAGAGAAACTATCTGTTATCCGCAAGGGTGAATATGAACTTTGGAAAACAGAGGTAGCTACCAATCCCAAACGGGAACCAGATTTTGGTCCCGCTGAACCCAAACGGTGGGGGGCAACTGTCATTGGGGCTCGTCCATTCCTGATTGCTTACAATATTTATCTGAACAGTGATGATGCCGCTCTGGCCGACAAAATTGCTAAAAGCGTTCGCTTTATCGGTGGCGGTCTTCGTTTTGTGCAGGCGAAGGGGTTCCTGGTTGAAGGACAGGCTCAAGTTAGCATGAATCTGACCAATTTCAATAAGACATCTATGTATCATGTTCAGGAAATGGTACGCCGTGAAGCTGCCCGCTATGGGCTGACCATCACTCATGCGGAACTGGTCGGACTCATTCCGCAAAAAGCTTTGCTGGAAACAGCCAAATGGTATTTACAAATTGATGAACTTGATGATAAGCAAATCTTAGAATTTCAATTGCAAGAAAAGCAACAAGAGACAGCATCTGACTCCTTGCCTCTTCAATTCTTAGATGATACGGCAGCAGCCCAGGCGACCCCAGGAGGCGGTTCGGTTGCAGCATTGGCTGGGGCTTTGGGTGCCGCTCTGACACAAATGGTAGCGGGACTCACCCTGAACAAAAAGAAATATGCCAATGTTCAGGATAAAACAGATGCCATTCGTGTTGAATCGATTCGGTTGCGCAAACAGTTAACCGCCGCTGTTGCTGAAGATGCGGCTGCCTTCGACCAGGTGATGGCTGCGTATCGAAATAAAGGACTGGATAAAGCAGAGCGTGCGCAAGCAATTGAATCGGCCACAATTGGGGCAGGTGAAGTGCCTTTACGGGTGGCGCGTCTCAGTCGTGATGTGGCGATACTCGCCCAAGAAATTGGGGCAATAGGGAATGTCAATGCGGTCACGGATGCGGCCGCAGCTGCTTATATGGCATTGGCCGCGGTTCAAGCTGCTAGTCTGAATGTGCGTGTCAATGGTGCCGGGCTTGCGGATCAAGAATTGGCAAAAGCGTGGCAAGGTGAAGTAGCAACTTTAATCGAGGAAACAACAAAAATAGCGGAGCGCGTCGCCGCCACAGCCAGTGAGCGAGGCGGTTTCTAGGTGTATGGATAAGAGAACTCATTATTTTGTATTGAAGCCAAAAAAACAAACAGGAAGTATTGTTGCCCTTCTAGGAAGTATCTTCATTTTATTGGTCTTAACTGGCTGTCAACAGAATATTGTGGCAAATATTGCTGAAGTTAGTGAGGAAAACGCAGCGGAGGAAACGGTTGCTCCCACGTTCACTCTCCCTCCCACGGCTACGGCTGCGGCCACAGATTTGCCCCTGCCAGCGACGAGGATCATCATGCCGCCCACATTGACGCCTATTCCGACATCAACCCCTGCTGTTGCCCACACAGAGACGGCAGCGGCTGTGGCGCAAGAGGCGGTTGTTGGTATGGAAACGGCCGTTTCCATATCAGCCTCACCCGAACCAACAGCTACCGCCACGGCCACCCCCATTCCTACCTTCACGCCCCCGGCTTTGCCGTTCACTTCTGAGGAAGAACATTACTGGCTAAAACGACCTATTCCAGAAGGTGGCACCGTGTGGACCGACAAAATTTATCCGTATGGCGGCACCAAAGGTGGCACACTTCGCCCTCATCACGGCGTTGAGTTTTATGTCAACCACGGCACTCAAGTGATAGCGGCGGCCAGCGGCACTGTCGTCGTCGCTGGTAACGACAACGTCATTGCTTATGGGCCAGAAACAAACTTCTACGGCAACCTGGTTATCATTGAGCTTGACACCGAATTTCAGGGGCAGCCCGTTTATAACCTGTATGCCCATCTTTCAGACATTTATGTGGCTGAAGGCCAACACGTTGATGTTGAACAGCTTATCGCTCTCTCTGGAGCCAGCGGTATAGCGGATGGACCTCATCTCCACTTTGAAGTTCGTTTAGGGCAAAACAACTATGGCACAACCTATAATCCGCGCCTGTGGCTCTATCCGTTTCCCGATTATGGCACTGTGGCAGGGCGGGTCATCCGGGGCAATGGCTCATTGGTAGAGGAAGCGCCCATTTCTATGGATCGGATTGATGCAGATTCCCATTACTTGGCGACCACATCATACGCGGGCACCACGGTCAATTCAGATGCTCAATGGCATGAAAACTTTGTGATTGATGATGTACCGATGGGCTATTATGAAGTGATCGTAGCGGTGGGGAAACGCAAATTCAAACAGGAGATCTACGTTTTCCCTTACCGCACCAATTTTGTGGAAATCATGATTGAAGATTAACTGCCCCAGATGGCTGCTAACCATTTGGCGATGAATTAGCTCGGCTGGGCACGACACAGAAAACAGGTTGTGATGCTGTGTGTCAATTCGCTGCAATGAAAAATGGAACCGCTGGTTAGCCAGTTTAGCCAGTGGTGTTAATCAACCCGGAACAGGCCTAGTTGTGCCGCAATCAAGCGATCTAACAGTTTATCGGGTAGCCAACGAGGCAAATACCAACCGGTAAATTTTTTACGTGGGACGGGGTAGCGCGATTTCGGATTTTTGTTGAGCAAGGCCGCAATGACTCTGTTGGCCACTGTTTCAACAGGGATGGCTGATTCCTGGCGAGCTGTTACCATTTCTTTCTGTATTTTGTCTAACACAGTGCCAAAATCTGTGTCACGATAATGTGCGGTATGCTCGCTGGCTTTGCCAATGATAGGGGTGCGCGTTGTGCCGGGTTCCACCACAGACACATCGATGCCATAAATGATGAGTTCCCGGCGCAAGGAATCAGAAAGTCCTTCTAACGCATGTTTGGAAGCAGTATAGGCGCCAAAAAAGGGGTAGGCTATTTTGCCGCTGACTGAACTGATCATGACGATGCGCCCTCGAGGGTCTGGTGCCTCTTTTCTAGCGCCTAGCAGGGGTAAGAACTGCTGTGTCACATCCAGCAAGCCGAATAAATTCACGTCAAACTGGTGCCGAAATTCTGCCAAATCTATATGCATGAGTGGCCCCAGCACGGAGATACCGGCGTTGTTTACCAACCCTGTCAGGTTGTCTTTTCCGATGGCAGCTTGCACTTGGGAAACGGCCGTTTCAATTGCGTCATGGTCCGTAACATCAAATAACAAGGGGGTGAAACAAGGCCCTAACGCGGCCTGAACCCGGTCACCATCTTCATGCTTGCGCACGCTGCCAAACACATGATAGCCGAGCTTTGTCAATTTTTCAGCAGTGGCGTAGCCAATCCCTGTTGATACACCGGTAATGACAATGGTTCCACTCATAAAAAGCATCTCCTTTAGAAATATCCAGCCCTAACCAGGGCGATCCAGAACTCCCAAGGGTCTGGCGGCGCAGGGACTAATGATGATGGTTATGATCATGGACGTAGGCATCTTGTAGTTCCATCAAAAAATCCATGACTGCATCGTTAAAAGCATCGATTTGCTCCAAGTTGGGGACGTGACCCGCATCAGGAATGACAACGAGTTGTGCGTTGGGAATGGCATCTCGCATCGCTTCAGCTTCGGCTAACGGCACGATTTTGTCATCTGCACCGTGAATAATGAGAGTGGGCACGTCGATTTCAGTCAAAGTCGGTGAAGAATCAGGCCGATCACGCATGGCAGCTAATGCCCCCACTACACCGTCCACAGAAGCCCATTCCATCATTTCTTGCACAAAATCCACCACCTCTTCATTCTCTTCATAAGTTTTAGGCGAGAACAGCTTAGGCAACATATCGGCCGCAATAGCAGCAACCCCCTCTGTCTGCGCTTTTGCGGCCATTTTGTCGCGGTTTGCCTTACCTTGTGGGGTATCGGGCAAGGCTCGCGTCGATGTCAAAATGAGGCCTGCCACTAACTCTGGGTATCGGCGGAAGAATTCAAAGGCCACATACCCGCCCATCGACAACCCGCAAACGACCACCGGAGTGGTAATGGCGAGATAGTCTAACAGCCCCACACAGTCGTCAGCTAACATTTCCATGGTGTAAGAACCAGGCACCGCTTGAGAACGGCCGTGGCCACGCAAATCAGGGGCTATCACCCGGGTCACACTGGCTAAATCTTCTATTTGTGGCTCCCACATGGCACTGCTAAAGGGAAACCCGTGTATCATCATCAGGGTTATGCTATCGCAGCTATCGATGAAAGCCAGGCCTAAATCTGTTGGTTGGTCACTCATAATGATTACCTCTTTAATTGCACCGCCGAGAGCGCTAAGGAACGGAAATTAAATAATACAATGCAACCGTTTCCTATATTTTCAAAATGAAACTGGCAGCGTCAACGCCACATCTAAACGCGCCTTATAAACTTCTGCTGGAATTTCCACTGCCCCAAATCGACGTAAATGTTCTGTCATGTATTGAATATCTAAAAGCAGAAATCCTTGTTTTTTTAAATGCTCCACCAAATAAACCAGAGCAACTTTACTGGCATCCCGTTCACGAGAAAACATGCTTTCACCCGCAAACAATCCATGCAAGGCGACCCCATATAAACCACCTACTAATTGACCATCCTGCCAGGTTTCTACACTATGGGCAAACCCCAGTCGATGGAGATGGGCATACGCTTCTAAAATGTCCTCATTTATCCATGTATCCTCCCGATCTGGAGTCAGGGCGGCACAACCTGCCATCACCTCAGCAAATACTGTGTTCAGGCGAATCTCGAAAATATCCCGGTTGAGGGTACGTTTTAAGGAGCGCGGTGTATGAAACTGATTGAGCGGTATGATGGCTCGCGGGTCAGGATCATGCCAGTATAACTCGCCATCTTCGTGAGCCATGGGAAACCACCCCTGGCTGTAAGCAGATAGGAGCAGATCGGGTGGCAGCCGCATTTATTACTCCGCTTTCACATCAAAAAACGGCCGGAAAGTTATCATTTTTTCTCGCCCAAAATATCCAAAAAACGAATGCTTGTCTCAATTCCTTTGAAGAAGTTAGGCAGATAGAAGCGCTCATTGGGTGCATGGATTTTGTCGTCGGGCAAGCCAAAGCCCATGAGTACGGTTTCTAAGCCCAGGTCTTCTTGGAATTGGCCTACCACAGGGATTGAACCACCTTCACGCATAAATATAGGGGGCTTGCCATATATTTCAGTATAGGCGGTTACGGCCGCTTTCATCGCCGGAATCTCAAAATCTGTGATGGTGGCCGGGGCACCATGTTCGCTTGTGATCTCAACCTTGACGGTAGGCGGTGCAATTTCTGCCACGTATTCACGAAAAGCAGCCTCAATTTTCTCTGGATTTTGGTCAGGGACGAGGCGCATGGAGAGTTTGCAATGCACCGTGGAAGGCAGCACGGTTTTGCCCCCCGGCCCGGTATAACCACCGATGATGCCGTGAATATCCAGGGTTGGCCGCGCTCCCAGTCGTTCGATGAGGGTGTATTCTGCTTCGCCCCAGGCTTGAGGGGCGCCTGTTTCAGCAAGCCACCCCGCTTCATCGAAGTTGTATTTGGCAAGTCTGTCACGTTCTTCAGGAGCAAGTTCACGAACGTCGTCATAGAACCCGGGAATAAGCACACGGCCGTTTTCATCCTTTAATTTGGCGATAATATGACCCAGCACATTGAGTGGGTTATCAATGCCTCCGCCAAAGCTACCAGAGTGGAGGTCACGGGCAGGCCCGGTGATGTCCATGAACAAGTAACACATCCCTCTTAAGCCATACACGATGGAAGGCTGCTCTTTGGAAACCATTCCTGTGTCTGAGACAAGTGCCACATCTGCTTTGAGCAATTCTGTGTTTTCCGAAATGAATGCTGCCAGGCTGGCTCCACCTGATTCTTCTTCACCTTCCATGATAAATTTCACGTTGACAGGCAAACGGCCGTTCACGGCCAAATGAGCTTGCACCGCTTTCACATGAATATAAGCCTGCCCCTTGTCATCAGAAGAACCCCGGGCATACACATAATCATCACGGATAGTAGGCTCAAAAGGAGGAGAGTGCCAAAGCTCAAACGGTTCTGCAGGCTGCACATCATAATGACCGTAAATCAACACCGTGGGGGCAGTAGCGCCTGCATGCAGCCAATCTCCATAAACCAGGGGATGACCAGCCGTTTGAATCACCTGCACATGCTCCACGCCAGCCTCCTCCATCGAGGCAGCCAGCCATTTTGCAGCCTGTGCTACATCTGCGTCATGTTCAGGTTGGGTACTCACACTAGGAATTTTTAGAAACTCAATTAGCTCCTGTAAATATTGATCTTGATTATCTTTAGCAAAACTCAGTAAGTTGCTCATCAATTTTATCTGCGTCCTTTTTTCAGGACAGGTATAATCCTGTCAAGAGTCGTACAATTAAAAATCTGTTCCTTAACGATTCTACAACACGCATTATAACTTATGTGAAAGCGGGAAACTAACAAAGCCATCATGCTTTCATTAACTAAATCGCAGTACAACATCCAGGTATTCTAAATATACTTTGAGCGATTTACATACAGGATATTGAATGACAACCAACTCCAAAACTCAAACAAATTTGTCTGCCACCGCCATTCTAGAGAGTTTACTCTTTGTCTCCAGCGGCCCCACACCCGTTTCCAGATTGGCAAAAGCGATGGGTATGACTGCTAACGCTGTGCAAAAGCTGTTACGTGACATGGAACTCGATTATCAAGAACGCGGTCTGCGTTTACAATGGAACGATAATGCTGTGCAGTTAACGTCTGCGCCTGAAGCGAGTGAAGCCATCGAACACTTTCTCGGTTTGGAACTAACGACACGGCTTAGTCAAGCTGCTTTGGAGGTTTTGGCGATAATCGCCTATATGCAGCCCGTTACGCGCCCGCAAATCGACCAAATTCGTGGGGTCAATTCAGATGGCGCGTTACGCACATTACTGAGCAAAGGGCTTCTTGAGGAAATCGGCCGCATGGAAACGCCAGGGCGCCCAATTCTGTATGGCACAACGCCCACATTCTTGCAGCACTTTGGTTTAAGCAGCTTAGTAGAACTGCCACCATTAGCAGATGATGAAGAAGAGTAAAATGAGGCTATATGAGTTTAACTGAGATTCAAAGAGCACGCTAAGCTCAGGTTTTGGAGTTTCACTCTTTTCGCTTCAACCATTTTTCTATGCGTTAACTGTCTATGGTCAGCTCAATGCCTTGATTTTATTGGGTGTGGTTTTGGCAATAAATACCGGTTTGGCAAATCTTTGGTTACTTGCTAATCTTGATAAAACCACAGGTTGCAGGATTTGTTTTGCCAATAATCTGGTTACGTTCAACATATGAAGTTTGGCTTATCGTATCTGGAGTTACCATTCTTGGACTAAGTTTGATTGTTTGGGAAGGTTGGCCGCCCTATTTGATGATAGGATGTTTTCATGTGGGAATCCAAACTGGATAAGCGGCTTCTCCTTTTACCAGGCGTATGGAGGAAATGTTTGGGATCGGGAAACGGCCGTTACCGTTGGTACACGTCTCTGGCTCATCGTTACCTTAGCACATAGCATCGACTGGCAAATCAAACAATCTGAGTATTTTGCTGATACATATCTACTCATCGAAGAACAAGACTTTTCAGGAATTAAGGTCTTCCTTTACGCACTCAATCAACAATAAACAGATGAAAAGAAACCTATTAAAAAAACCCATATTGCACATCGCAATCATCACCCTCATTTTATTGATATCCGGTTGGTATCTCGCCTCATTTAAATCATTTTTCACGGTAGACACCGGACTGCGTTTCATGCAAATTCGACAATTAGTTGAACAAGATTGGCGTACATTTGCGATTGACTATCCTCAACAAGTCCTCGACCCAAATTTGGAGCATGTGCCTTATTATTATGCCTACTCAGTGATAGATGGCGAGATTTACCTTGATGTTAGTCACATATACCCCCTCTTGGTCTCTTTCTTTTTTAGTGTGATGGGCACAATGGGTCTGCCGATTGTAGCCGTGGCAGGTGGTTTGTTAACGGCCGTTGCCATATACAAACTCAGCCAGCTCACTAAACTCCCTCATCCTGAATGGCTCTTGTGGATCACTATTTTCGCCACGCCCATTGTCTTTTACAGTTTGGCATTATGGGATCATACGTTGGCGGCAGCATGTGCCGCGTGGGCAGTCTACGGCATGAGCAAAAGCATGATACAAAAGCGTTGGCAACCAGCGTTTTGGGCAGGAATATTCGCTGGCTTCGGGTTAGCCCAACGTCCTGAAATGTATCTATTTACACTTGTATTGGGCTTGAGCATCCTCATTTTTGCATGGCGGTCATGGCGATTGGTGTTGTCTTTTGTGATAAGCGGCGTTCTCAGCACATGTTTTGTCTGGGTACTTCAATATTTGTGGGTCGGACATCCTTTTGGGTTAGCATTCGCACCCCATTTCTTTGGCTACGGCACACCTGACCAATACATTGTCACAGCAAACAGCTTTTCGCCATTGTATAAATACACATTTCTGCTTTTCTATGTGGAGCCGGGCATCATGTTAACCTTTGTGGCCACCCTGCTTATCCTAGTTGGAACTATTCTTATTGTGTTTTCCTTGCGATTAGCCAATTTACGCAAACCAGTCTGGTTGCTGGCTGGGGGCATGGCCTGTGTTGTGGGATATGGCTTACTCATGTATTGGTCCAGGTATGGTATTATTCCTGGCATCATTTCAACGTTTCCTTTGATTGCCTTAAGTCTAACCTTTATCGATGAAGAAAACGGCCGTTATACAAAAATCCACCGCTTCGTATCCCTTGTCACCTTCCTTTTTCTAGGCGGCATGCTGCTGGTATGGCCCAGCTACGGAGGTAGGCAGTGGGGCGCACGCTATTTGCTGGTCGCCTATCCCCTTCTCGCCTTCCTTGCTTTCTACACCTATTCAACTGTGTCCACAAAATTGGATACACAGATGAAGAAAACACTGCAATACGTAACAGCCGCCTTACTCATTACCAGTATCCTCATGCAGTTTATGGGCGTCCGTGCTTTATATATCGTGAAAATAGATAAAGCCAAGCAGCAAAAGTTAGTCGCTTCCTTAGAACCAGACATTTTTGTCACAGACAAAACTCAAGCTCACCTGCCGCCAGCTATGTCTCCATTAACAGATAAACTATTCCTACAAACAGGAAATGATGAAAATCGTGAGGCGCTGTTCAATCATTTACAAGCCGAAAATGTGCAGCAGTTTGGCTATATCACACTAGCAGAAAATGACAAGCCCCCATTTCCGGCCGGAACTTGTTATGTTTTGGATGAGGAACAGAGCCTACCCCAATGTGGCGGGAGTAGCTCATGTTGGATATATCAGCTATCAGCAAACTGTGGACAGTGATCTGAGCCAGAAAAGAGGAAAATTAAATGAGTGAACGGCCGTTTCTATCCATCATCATCCCCATGTATAACGAAGAAGCAAGTATCCCCACATTACTGAGCCATCTAGCCACCATCTTAACAGAAACATGCCCAGATTTAACCTACGAAATCATCATCGTAGATGACGGTTCAAGCGACAACTCAGCTCATGCCGTCCAAAAACTTGAGAACCCGGCTCTTCATTTATGTCAACATCCTTACAATATCGGTAACGGAGCAGCAATCAAAACTGGCATGCGCCATGCACGCGGTGAAAACATCTTGATGATGGATGCAGACGGTCAACACAAACCAGAAGACATTCCCCGTTTGCTAGCACATCTCGACCAGTACGATATGGTAGTAGGCGCCCGCACCAAAGAATCCGACAGCGCCAAACATCGTGATATTGCCAATTTCATCTACAACACATTTGCCACCTACGTTTGTGACCAAAAAATAGATGACCTGACTTCCGGTTTTAGAGTGCTGAAAGCTTCATTAGCCAAACAGATGATTCACTTACTCCCCAACACATTTTCCTACCCCACCACAATTACCCTGGCAGCTGTGCGCAGTGGCTACGCTCTCAAATACGTACCCATCGTCGCCCCCAAACGGATTGGAAAAAGCAAAATCAAGCTTTTCCGCGATGGTTCACGCTTCCTCATGATCCTGTTTAAGATTTCGACACTGTTTTCCCCCCTCAAGATTTTCGTGCCAGCAAGCCTCTTCATATTTTTGTTAGGCTTCTTTTATGGCTTATTTAAAGTCATCTTCCTCGGAAGTCGGTATGGGCCAACATCCGCCCTGCTCATGACAATGGGAGGACTTACATTCCTGATCGGACTCATTTCAGAACAAATTACATATTTAAGATACGATAAAGTATAAATCAAGATTGTCGTCTACGAAATAGATGATCTTACCGATTTACTTCCTTACCCTTTTCCAGAGGAGTACTCAATTCATGTGTGAGAAAAAAAGCAAAAAATGGGCCAAGTGTAAAGGCAGACGCTAAGGTACTCACACGTACAAGTAAAGAAACCAATAATCCCTCACCTACCCCAACACCAATCATATTAGAAGTCAAACTAACAAACGCTTCACGAACGCCAAAATTACCAGGTGTGATGGCAATGATTACCGAAAAGACGCCTGATAAGCTAACAAGCAGCGCCCCCTGCAGCGAAACATGAATGTTAAGCGCACGGTAGGCAAACCAAAAAGTGGAGCCGTTTAACGTGATACTCGTTGTCGTTAATAAAAACAGGTAAACCATTAAACGTCGATCTTGTTTAATGGTCATCCAGCCATCAACCACTTGATTGACAAGTCGGAATAAACGGTAGTTTCCAGGCAACTGTGGAATTGGGAATAACAAAACCAATGTAATCCCCACCCAAATAACAGTAAAAAATGTTATCAACAACCAAATTACATCTCCTTGATTAAGCAAGAGAATGGATATAACCATACCCAGGAGAGCGGCCATCCAAAAAGTCAAAAGGTAATTGGTCGCTAATAATGCCGCAAATTGTGTAAACGGTAACGCATGGCGGTTCTTTAGATATGCGGCTCTGGCTAACATGCCACCAGACAAGGGTGTCAGGTAATTCCCCATCGCTGTAATGTAGGGTAACCCAACCCATTCACGCATGCGTAAGGTAACACCTAGTTTTTGAGCATACAGTTTCAAAAAGACACCATTCAGTCCTAAGAACACCAAACGAAGTAAAATCAGGATAACGGCCGTTTCCCATGATAAATTGAGCAATAAATCTAATAGCTCTGGATTGGCGTTCAAGTAAACTCCAATACCAATCACAATACCGGCCACAACAACAAACGGGATTACACCTTTAAACTTCATTATGTATCATCACGATAAGCTCAACTCAAGAAAAGATTTGTTCAACCCATTCCGCATTATGATTTACTCATCATAAGCAATTCTCATTCTGGCACACAATTATGTGCATAACTGTGTATAAATATCTTCAACTTGATGAGCTATGACATCAAGAGCAAATCTCTTTTCAACCTTTTCACGCCCCGCCTGCCCCATTTGCTCCCTCATAGACTCATCATGCAACAGTTGAATAATCCTATCTGCTAATTCCCCAGAATCACCAGGAGAAACCAAAAAACCATTGACACAATCATCCACCACATCAACAATGCCACCTGTGCGAGAAGCCACACAGGGTGTCCCACACGCCATCGCCTCCACAAGAACCATCCCCAACGCTTCATTATCGCCAGATGCATGAGGCACAGATGATAAAACAAACACATCCGCTTCACACATCCACTTAGGCACATCTTCTGTAGGCACTCGCCCTAAAAGCTGCAAATGGTGAGCAACACCTAGCTTTTCTGCTTCTGTGAGTAACGCTTCCCGTTCAGGTCCTTGTCCGCCAATAATAAATTGACACTGCGGGTGTATTTCTAGCACTTGAGGCATCGCCCTCACAAGATGAATAAAGCCCTTCACCGGCAATAAACTTCCCAAAGCAAACACCTTTAAACATGTGTCTTTTTGTTGAGGCAAATTCCATTTGAGCGGAAATTTTTCCAAGTTAATCCCAGGAGGGACAATACCAGACTTTTTAACTGACAAATACTCTAAGCAACGCCGCTGTGTGTACGAACTATTAAACAAAATGTAATCTGCTTGAGGTAAAACCCAGCGGTAAAGAAGCCTGCCAACTTGGCCCATAGGGTTAAAGCGATGCACACTCACCACTAACGGCCGTTTTAAGATCCGCGCTAATAATAATCCCAAAAAACCCGGCTCAATCCAGTGTGCATGAATAACCTGTCCTCGCTTTGCTAATCGAAATCCCTTCAAAAAAAAGCTCAACAAAAATAACGGGATCTGTAATCGTGCCAACCAACTCCGACGTAAATTCGTCGGTATGCCCGCCCCATAAGCCAATTTTTGCTGCGCTGTTGGATAAAAATAACGAAAGCGATGCGTATCAATACCAGCCATATCTTCACGATACGCTAACCTCTCTGTATGTGGTGCCACCACAGATATACAAACCCCATCATCGACAAGAGACTTAGCCAGATCATAAACAAACACACCAGCATAATCCCCAGAGAAACGAGGGAAAGACGTGGTTAAATATATTATGTTCATCCCAATATAATCATCCTGGTCAAGTAACCTCCAAATATATTGCAGGATAACAGCTTTAAGAATTTTAGCGTATCCCCCAAAAGTAAGAAAACAAGTTAAGGGGTTGTCTTTGCGCCATCTTTTGTTATCTTACCCATCGAGAACAAACCTATGGCCGCAGAACGACTACAAAAACTCATGTCCCAAGCAGGCATCGCCTCCCGCCGCGAATCCGAAAAGATCATCCGCGCCGGCCAAGTCACCGTCAACGGCAAAATCGCCAAAATCGGTGATAAAGCCGATCCAGAAACAGACAACATAGAAATAAACGGCCGTTCCCTTCCCCATCCCGCCGCATCCCCACACATCTACATCGCCCTCAACAAACCCAAAGGCGTCATCTCCTCCACCGAAGACGAACTCAACCAAGGGCGCAAAACCGTGCGCGACCTCATCAACATCCCCGGTCATCTCTATCCAGTCGGTCGGCTAGATAAACAATCCGAAGGGTTAATGCTCATGACCAACGACGGCAAACTAGCACACCAGCTCACCCATCCCCGCTACCAGCATGAAAAAACCTACCACATTGAAATCGAAGGCCAAATCCCCCCAGAATCCCTCGACCGCTGGCGCACAGGAGTCATGCTCGATGGCAAACTCACAGCACCCGCCAAAATCACCCTCTTAAAAACACATCCCGCCTACACAAAACTACAAATCATCATGCGCGAAGGACGCAAACGCCAAATCCGACGAATTGCCGCCGATTTAGGCCATCCCGTGCGCAAACTCGTGCGCATTCGCATCGCTTCGCTACAATTAGGCGACCTAAAACCTGGAAAATGGCGTCATCTCACCACCAACGAAATTACCGCCCTACAAAAAGGCAGAAAGCAAAAAGCAACAGGCAGAAAAAAACACAAACAGACAAACTAACAAACTGGCAAACCCACATATCAACAATTCAACCACCAGATTACACCACAATGTCACTAAAGGACCAACAAATGACAACCATCGCCATAGACGGCCCGGCAGCCTCAGGCAAATCAACTGTAGGCCGCCTCTTAGCAGAAAAACTCAACTACGTCATGCTCGACACCGGCTTCATGTATCGCGCCGTCACCCTGGCCGCTTTGCACGCCGGGCTAAACTTGAAAGACGAAACGGCCGTTACCCAACTCGCCTCCACCCTCCACCTCGACGTGCAATCCGCAACCGGGCACCAAGACAGCCGACATTACACCGCCCTCCTCAACGGCCAAGACATCACCTGGGATTTACGCACCCCAGACGTTGAAGCCAACGTTAGCCTAATCTCCAGTTACCCAGGCGTCCGTCAAGAACTCGTCAAACGCCAACGCAAATTCGGCCAACAAGGCAACATCATCATGATAGGGCGAGACATTGGCACCGTCGTCATGCCAGACGCCCCCCTCAAACTTTACATAACAGCATCCGCCGAAGAACGCGCCCGCCGCCGCTGGCTCGACCGCCAAGCCCAAGGCCACCCCGACACCTTCGCCCACATACTCGCCGACATCAAACGCCGCGACAACATCGACAGCAGCCGTCAGCACTCCCCCCTCAAACCCGCCGCCGACGCCATCATCATCGACACCACCGGCCTTGCAGTTGAAGAAGTCGTAAATAACATTATTGAACAGTTATCCGTCAATCGCTGTCAGTAAACAGTTTACTCAAATTATCACAATCCCCATATTCCAAGAACTCAACCCCACCACCTCCCACAGTGGCCAAATTCCGGCACACCCTCCACATCAAAGACTTAATTCAAATTCAAAGGGATAGGTTCCCCCAAAACAGGAGACGGCTCTTGCAGAATAACATCACGCAGAGCCACCAGCGTTGCCGCTGTCTCACGCAGTTCATACCATCTCGCACTCCGATAAGAGCGTGAATCCGCAGCAACCCCGATACTTTCCAAACCCAACATCCGGCAAGTAAACAACGCTCTCGGTAAATGAAATTCCTGAGTCACCAAGATCACCTCTTCAGCCTGGAAGATATGCTGGGCACGATAGCAAGTATCATAAGTGCGTCGCCCGCCAAAATCTGGCTGGATGTCTGCTTCGGGCACGCCCTGATCCACAGCATAAGCCATCATCGCGCTGGGCTCATCATATGCCAACGTCTGGTTGCCACCGCTCATGATAATTTTATCAACAAGGCCAGCTTCATACAGGGCAACGGCCGTTTCCACACGATCCTGCAGCACCGTACTCAGCCGATCCCCATACACAGCTGCGCCAAAAACCACAGCCACACGCTGCGGCGGCACTGTTTCCACCGTGTAAATTTGACGGCTATAGAACCGTTTAACGGCCGTTCGCCATAGCCAAGGCACACTCATCACCCCGATAGCCATAAGCACAAACAGGAAACACCCTTTGCGATATCTCCTTGATGTTACCGGCTGCACCATACGTCACTCTTCCTCTATGGGCGCATCCATAAACAAGCTGCAGAATTGATGGAAGCGCTTCAAGCGACCTTTATCCCTGAAAAACAAGGACCAATTTTTAGACAGTCACTATGTTCGACATGCCCCCCATCATACACAGGATACCTCAAACAAACAGAATATCTCACCTGCGCTTAATACACATATTCTCTTTTGCCATCGCCTTCCAGTCCTTACACCCAGGCAAATAGTTCAGACCTTTTTGCCCGTCAATTTCTCACATCCATTGCAGAGACAAAATGAATTGAGTATACTGTGCATAATACCCCGACAAACGGCACAAATCTTATGCATACTTCTACAAATTCCTACACATTAGAATTACACAATCTGGCTCCCGAGCCAGCCGAGGAATGGGCACGTTTACTCAACTTTGTTGGTCTCACCGAACAGGACAAACGAACCATGTCTGCCACCGTAGAAACACTCATGGATCGCGCCTCAGAGCTGGTGATCGACACCTACAACTACCTACTTTCCGTTCCAGAGACAGCAGCAATCCTTGGCTGGGAAATGGGCGCTGACGAAGCCCATTTAGCCGAACGCCGCCGCTTCTTCACTGTTTGGCTGGCACGTACCTTGGGCATGGATACCAGCGATGAGTTCGCCTACTACCTCTTCCGTGCCGGCAAATTCCATGCCGGCCACGGTGCCCGAAAAATCCACACGCCATCAGCCTACGTCACAACCTCCATGGGTCTGGTAGGCGCAACATTTGCTCGCTACATGCAAGAAGCAAACCTCCCAGGCCATATCATGGCTCCAGCCCTTGCCGGTTGGAACAAATATCTTTCAACACAACTCCACCTGATGCAGCTCGGCTATGACATTGCCCGAGAGAACGATACCGGTTCCATGACCATTCCCATCAGACTATTTGGGCGTTTGCGCCCTTTAGTTGGTAAACATGAATTTGAAATAAAAGTGCATCAAAACAGTCATGTGGCTGATGTTTTACGCAAATTCTTTAACTACTACCCACAAACACGAGTCGAAGCCCTGGAAAAAGTTTGGCATTCACATGAAAAAAAAGATTCAGATTGGGTAGAAGTATTTCCAGCCTACGTCCCGCGCAATGGGTGGCGCGTACTGCTCAACGGCCTCGACCTTCATTACAATGGTGGTTTGACAGCACCAATCCACAAAAAAGACAAAATTGATATTTTCCCTCCTGGGCGATAGTGTCAACCTGCATTTGGCAATTCTCGCCTAAGGATTTTGAAACAGATAACACCAAGTTAACTATCCGCTTCAACAATGGGAGGTGACCAGCCCAACAAAAAAAATCATCCAGTTTTTCTAAAAATTTCAAATTTTGTTAATCAAATCCCAACAATAATCTTTAAATCTGCATGGAGGAACAAAAATGGAACTAGGTGGATATGCAAATCATACAGCTCATGTTAACCTGAGCACTGGTAAAGTGGAATATAAAGGAATTCCCGAGGAGTGGGCACGCAAATACATTGGCGCACGCGGTTTAGGCGTTCGTTATATGCTTGAAAATGGCCCCACCGTAGAACCCCTCTCCCCCGATAATCTCCTCTGTTTTTTGAACGGCCCCATGACAGGAACCTCCGCCAATATGAGCGGACGTATCGCAGTTGTCACCAAATCACCACTGACAAACACAGTGACAGACAGCCATATGGGTGGCTGGTCTGCCGCCCGGTTGCGCTGGGCAGGATTTGATGGCCTATTCTTCAAAGGTAAAGCCGCAAAGCCTGTTTATGCCTACATCACCAATGGCACAATTGAGTTACGGGATGCTTCTGAGGTTTGGGGCAAAGGTGTTCACGACACGATCAAACATTTTCAAGAAAAATACGGTAAGAGAGATTTAAGTGTCATCGCCATTGGTCAGGCTGGCGAAAACAAGGTTCGTTTTGCTGGCTGGATTAACGAAGATGATCGGGCTGCTGGTCGAGGGGGCACAGGCGCTGTTGGTGGCAGCAAAAACTTGAAAGCCATCGTTATCAAAACCAAGAAAGCATTCCCCCGAGCCGCCAACAAAGAAGGCTGGAAAAAAGCCCAGAAACGAGCCTTGTCTGTCCTTATGGACGAAGCCAACATCACCAGCCCCAAAAAGGGCGGGCTTTCTGTTTATGGCACCAACGTTCTCATGAATATTACCAATACAATTGGGGCGCTGCCCGCCATGAACAGCCAAGAGACCTCCTTCAATGACAAAGCTGAAAAGATTAGTGGTGAGTTTGTCAATGACAATATCCTCGTCAACAATCCAACCTGTCATGCTTGCCCAGTTGCTTGCAAGAAAGAAGTTGAAATCAAAGAAGGCCCCTACAAAGGGCTGCGCATGGAAAGCATTGAATACGAACCAGCCTGGTCATTGGGCGCCAATTGCGGCAATGACGACATCAACAGCGTGGCCAAGTTAATTGACCAGTGCAACGATTTTGGCATGGATCCGATTGAGTTGGGCAATGTTTTCTCCATGTACATGGAATGCTGTGAAAAAGGGTATACGAATGGGCACAGCCCGTTAGATTGGGGGGACTATGAAGGCATGGTTGCCCTGACAGAGAAACTAGCCCATCGTGAAGGTGTAGGCGATATTTTAGCTGAAGGGGCGCACCTGGCTGCCACATCATTTAACCATCCTGAGTTGAGTATGGATGTCAAAGGTCAGACAATTCCCGCCTATGATCCTCGGGGGATGAAGGGGATGGGGCTTGGTTATGCCACAAGTAACCGTGGGGCTTGCCATCTCCGTGCTTATGTGGCTGCGGCTGAATTGAATGTGATGCCATTTGGTTCGCTCAAGGCTGACCCGTTAGCCTGGGAAGGCAAGGGAGGTCTGGTGAAGGTGTTCCAAGACATTCACGCTTTCTCTGATAGTATGGATTTGTGCAAGTTTAGCGCTTTTGCTATGGGCACAGATGAGTATGCAGCACAATATCAAGCAATGACAGGCGTTGAGTTCACCACGGATGATGTGCTGGTCACAGGCGAACGCATTTACAACCTGGAACGATATTACAATAATCTGGCTGGGCATGCTGAAGGTAGTGACTATTTGCCAAAGCGTTTCACGGAAGAAGCCTCCACAAAGCCTGGCTCGGAAGGGCATGTATGTGAGCTGGACAAAATGCTGGCTGAGTATTATGAAGCTCGCGGCTGGGAGAATGGTGTTGTGCCAGAAGCGAAGCTGAAGGAACTGGCGATTCTGTAAAGTTCAAGTAGAAATCTATTTGTTTGAGGAACGGCCGTTTTCATGTAACGGCCGTTCTTTTTTTATGCACCAGCCCGTATCGTCTTCTTGTGGAATTGAGTTCGCAATTGGCTAATCGCTTCCGACCGACCCGAAAATGCCACCTTCACCTGCCCCACCCGCAGAGACCCCACCTCCTTTGGCCGCAGTTGAATCAATTTTGCCGTCCACCCCTCACCCACAACAGTATGCTCATCATCCGCCGTTCCCCCAAGATCTTTTAAATATTCCCGCAACAGCCAAAGGGGAATCGCATGAACCTCTTCACTCTGATAACACATCTGTTAACCTCCACCCACAGCTGGAAAGACATCGATTTTATCATTTGCTTTGATTATAGTTGCCATCATCTCCTCCAAATATGGCGCATCCCGGCCGTTTATGAATAAATGAACATGAGAGAGAAGTTGTCCATTTTCATCCAACAATTCCTTACGCAGAGGGGGAAAAGTTTCAACGATGACATCCAAGACATCTTGCACAGTGCAACCTTCCGCTAAAGGCAGTTCAACAGTTTTTTGGCCAACAAAAGGGCGCAGCGTCGCATAAAAGTTGATCTTCATAAGTCATTCCTTGGGTGGAGATAAAATCTATTATAGAACGCATTCCCAGAAAATGAAAAGTGACCGTCTAAAAATAAATCCCCTTTTTTCATGGGTAACAGTCACTTGCAGTGCAGCCACCAACTCCATAACTTATTTATCGGCGCACAAAAGGAAAAAGAACAAGATGACTCAAATATCATCAATAAACATCCCCATCCTTCTTACTCAATAAACCCATTGCGTGTTATGATCATGCCCAATGATCAACACCAATCAATTCACCCACCTCCACGTCCACTCCCACTTCTCACTATTGGGCGGCACTGCCTCACCTGAACTCCTGGCCCAACAAGCCGCTGCCGTTGGCCTGAAATCATTAGCCCTCACAGACAACTTCGGCCTGTACGGCGCTGTCGCTTTCCACAAAGCATGCCACCATGCCAACATCAAGCCCATCATCGGCCTCGTTGTGCCCATTGCCATTCCCGCCAACTCGCCCCCGGTAGACACCAGCTATCCTGGCAAAATCATACTGCTGGCGACCGGCACCGCTGGCTACAAATCCCTCAATAAAATTTCCACCCTGCTGCTGGGCAGCCCCCATCAAGAACGACTACACCATGGTCTCACCTGGGCAGACCTCAAGCCCCACAGCGATGGCCTCATTTGCCTGGATGGCGGGCGGCGCGGCTGGCTAGATCGCTTCGTGCGTGCCGGACATAACAAAGCAGCCGCCCATGTGGCTTCCCAGCTTGGCGGCATCTACGAAGATCATGCCTACATCGGCGTAGCATGGCACCAACCAGAAGACACGGCCGTTATCACAGAATTGATCCGCATTGGTGCCCGTTTTGGCTTGCCCCCCGCCGCTGCCCAGCCTATCTACTGCCTACACGAACAAGATCGCCCCCACCTACGCCTCCTCGCAGCCATCGACCGAAACTGTCATATCAACCACGTTCCGGCTCATGCCATTCCCGGATTTGACGATCCCAACCTGAGCGTCCATTGGCTGCCAACCGAAGAAGTGATCGCCCGCTTCGCCCAATTCCCCGAAGCCATAACCAACGTCAGCCGCATCGTTGAGCAATGCCAGCCCTGCCTGCCAGACGGCCGTCCTATTTGGCCCACCCTCCAGTTACCAGAAAATCAAACCACCGAGAAAACGCTAGACAAATTAGCCCACGAAGGTTTAAAGAAAAAACAATTAACTGAGAGCAGTAAACCAGGAATTAAGCACGAAGGCACTGCCACTCCCCGCTTACCCGCCACCGCTCACCAATCACCAAACACAGCTTACACAACACGCCTCACCCGCGAACTCACCGCCATCAACCACCACGGCTTCGCTCCGCTCTTTCTCGTCGTGGCAGACATAGTCAGCTTTGCCCGAAAGACAGGCGTGCCAGTAAGCACACGGGGCAGCGTCGCCAACTCGCTGGTGGCGTATGCGTTGGGCATCACCACGGTAGATCCAGTGGCAAACGGGCTGCTGTTTGAGCGCTTTCTCAATCCGGCGCGTACCAGTTTGCCCGACATCGATCTCGATTTTTGCAGCCGTCGCCGCGACGAAGTGCTGCGCTACGTCGTTGAAACATACGGCGAAGATCAAGTCGCTTTGGTCGCCACCGTTAATACCATGCAGCCCAAATCAGCCCTCCGTGAAACAGCAAAGGCAAATGGCCTGGACAGCCAGCAAATCAAACGGCTGTCAAAGCTCATACCGCACCATTGGCATCCAGACTTACACCAGCGTCAACAAGCCGGATTAGACGAATTGCTGGCACAGATTGAGGATGAACATGAACGAGAGGTGTTTGCCACAGCTTATAAACTCGTAGGTCTACCGCACCATCTCAGTGTGCATCCCGGCGGCGTAGTTATCACCCCTGGAGCACTGACCGATACAGTGCCCGTGCAATGGACGACCAAAGGCTTTCGCACCACCCAGTTCGACTTCCGTGATGTAGAAGCCATCGGCCTGCCCAAGCTGGATTTGCTGGGCATCCGTGCCCTCACTGTTTTGGCGGACACGGCCGTTTTCATCCGCACAACTCACGATCCCACCTTTCACCTAGAAACCATCCCCCTCGATGACACAGCCACCGCTCATGCTATCTCACGTGGTGATACCATTGGTGTTTTCCAATGCGAGTCCAGCGGTGCCCAACGCACGCTGCGCCAACTGCAAGCCCGTTCAGTGTGGGATCTGGCCATCGCCAACGCCTTCTTCAAACCAGGACCCGCTGCCGGAGGCATGGCGCAGGCCTTTGTCCGTCGCTATCGGGGAGAAGAAAAAGTTTCCTATTTGCATCCAGCGCTGGAACCAATTTTAAAGCCAACCCAGGGCGTGCTGCTCTTTCAAGAACAAGTGCTGCGGGTAGTCACGGAAATTGGCGGACTTAGTTGGGCGCAGGCGGAACGTATTCGCAAAGGCATGAGCAAGTTCCAACCCAAGGAGATGGCCGCATTGCGACTAGCCTTCCTTCACGGCTGTCAACATCCTCCCCCAGACGGGCCAGCCTTCACCCAGGCTCAAGCCAACACGCTCTGGGAGCAAATCAGCGCCTTCGCCGGTTATGGCTTCAACCAGGGGCATGCCACCGCCTACGCCGACGTTAGCTACCGCTCCGCCTACCTCAAAACCCACTTTCCCGCCGAGTTTCTCTGCGCCCGCCTCGCTGATCACGGCGGCTTTCACCATCCCGCCATCTACCTGGCTGAAGCCCGCCGATTAGGCATTGCCACCATACCGCCGCATGTGAATTACAGTGGGCGCAAGTTTACCCTCGTCAGGGATTGGGGCATTATCCCCCACCCCCTCATCCCTAATCCTCAATTCCCAATGCTTTGCATGGGGCTCGGTCAAGTGCGTGATGTGCGGCGCAAATCGGTGCAAGCCATTATGGATAAACGGCCGTTTTCCTCCCTCCCTGATTTGCTCAATAAAGTAGCACTGCGTGAAAAAGAAATCAAACACCTGATTCAATGCGGCGCATTAGATGGCCTTGGGGAAAATCGGGCAGCGATGTTGGCACACGCGGCAGAGATTTTGCGAGCGGGCAGTGCCCGGCAGATGAGCTTTGGTTTTGGGCAGGAAACGGCCGTTCCGCCAGAAACAGGGGAAGAACGCTTCGCGTGGGAACAACATCTGCTCGGTCTGCCCATGAGCATACATCCACTCGATTTAGTTGAAAGCATACCTGCCACCCTGCCCATCTGCGATCTGCCATCACATCTGGGCAAACGTGTCAGCATCGCCGGCACCCGTCTGCCGGGCTGGACTGGCGGCAAGGGATTTTTCCTGGATGATGGCAAGAGTTTCATCATCGTACGCGGACTAGACCAGGCAAAGCCAGAAATGTGGAAGCCATTAGTGGTAAACGGCCGTTTCTGCCAGGATGAGTGGGGCACAACATGGTTTCAAGCCGGGCACTTCACCCAACTGCCGCCTAAATCACCACCTACCATTTTATAGAGAAACCCGTTAAAATAGCTAAAGCTCAAAAGAAGCTCAATCAAACATCCCATAGGAGAAAAACCAGATGCAATATTCAAAAGACGACAAGTTAATGAAAGCCATGAAGGGAAAGCAAAAGGCAAAGAGAGAAAAAACACCAGCTCCAGAAGAAAGCAAAAAAGAAGAAACAGCCAAAGCACCAGCCGCCCCCATCGAAGTCAAAGCCGAACACACCGTCGTGGCCGGAGAAAATCTCAGCAAAATTTCCGAAAAATATTACGGCACACAAGGTCTCTACATGAAAATCTACGAAGCCAACAAAGATACCATCGGTGATAATCCGAACATTATCCGCGTTGGGCAAGTCTTGAAAATTCCGAAATAGAGAGTTATGCCCATATAGCCTGAGCCTGTCGCAGGCAAAACAGAGCTTCGGCAGGCTCAACCCTCATCCTCTCCCGCCCACCAGCAGTAAACAACCCCCATCACATACATCCTAACACTGGCAGGTTAGCTGTCTTGGGCTGTCATCCTAGATTTGAAAAGGGAATATGAATGTCCATCAAACTGGGAAAGGCATTTTAATGATGGCGGATGAATTAGAATCACTCTCTCAGCCTGATGGTCTTGACGATGAGAGCATCTTTGCCATCTGGTAGGAGCAGTCGTTGACCTGATGGGGGAGAATATAACCCAACGCGGACAACATAGGCACCCGGCGCAGTTTCCGGTGGAAGGAATAAGGAGACAGGTTGCGCGATGATGTCATCCGCTTCCAGGCCAGCAAGGGCAGTAGGCCAGCCATCGTATTGGGCGATGATTTCGGAAGGGGCTTCACCAGAAATGTGGACGAAAGCAGAGAGAGCCGTGGGGAAACTGGGGTTAGGAGTGTCTACTTCCACAGCGCCAACTTGCCAGTAAAGGGTGAGGTTGAGTGGTGTACCTGGGGAAACAGCGTCATCGACAGGCTCCCCGTCGACCAGCTCAGGCGCTATGCCTAACAATGTAAATGCCCCGGCAAAATCTGCACCTATCGGCACAAATCCATCCGGTTCCACAAAATCATCACCTACAGGATAGACCACAACGTCTGGTGCATTGACCCATTTGGCAATCACGCGATGGTTATCTGTGATACCTAATTCTTCTGGAGAGACATCTGAGACAGAACGGCCGTTGACGACCACCCTTGTCACGGCCACATCATCCTCATACGCCACCTCGTATACACAAATCGAGTAACCAGCACACGCTACCGGCTCCTTATCCTGAAAGTAAGCATACATATCGGTGTTTTGCAACATGAGGCCAAGCTGCTTGCTGGTCTCGCTGATGGCATACCAGCCAGGCAAAGGAGTATACGGGTTGTAGGCGTCAATCTCCGGCCCGGCGGTGAAACGCATGAAGCCCGGCAGCGGCTTGTAGTTCACACCATACACCTCAGGCAATGCCGTGCCAAAATAGGACAAATACACCTCGTCAATGCCCCGTTCAGCCATCAACTCCCGCAAAAAGAGCAAATCCTGCCCCCAGTCGATGTTGGCATCGACCAACAGCTCGCTGCCCTGCGCCGCCCCCCCCGCAATTTCGTTAAAATACGCTTCCTGATGCGGCCAGAGGCGAAGAGCGCTAAAAGCTGACCAGGCTAACAGGGTGAAGATTGACAGATGAAAGATCACAGCCTGGAGCCGCCCGTTTTTTAATCTGAACGCTTCAATCTTTATTTTCCCTCCAGTCTGCGCTGCCAGCATGATCAGAAACGGCACCACAGGCAGGATATGGCGATAGCCGATGGTAATGCGACCAGTCATAGCCAGGAGCATAAAAAAGAGAGGCGGCACCCAGAGAACGGCCGTTTCTCGCCAACTATCTTTGCGCCCCACCATAAACAAACCCACACCCGTTAACACCAACAAGGGAATCGACGTTTTCAGCAGCAGCGCCACCGGAAAGTAATACCACCACCCCCGGTCAGAAACCTGTCCGAGCAGGAACGCAGCCTTTGGCTGCTCCTCAATCACCATAAACGTATCCCACAAACTGTAGGGATAAAACGGCGCCGGAATCGGCAGGGGAAACTTACTGCCGGGGATCATGCCAAAGTCAAAGAGATAGATCGCCCACAGGGTGACGTAAGCAACAAAAGCCAGGATTAAAAAATAAAAAACTAAAGATTGAAAATGCGAGACCACGCGATGATCTTCAATCTTCACCCACCACAACACCACAACCACCAACATCATCGGCCAAACCATCAAACCAGTGAATTTAGCCGCCATGGTGCAGCCCGCCAATACCCCCACCAGGATGAGATTGAGCCAAACTCGCCATGACGGCAAGCCCCATGAGCGCGAGTGCAACCAACACCACAAACGCCACATCGTCAGCGCCATAAACAAAGTCAGACCTAAATCAGTGGTGATGAGACGGCTGTTGGCGATGAGATTAGGGTCAAAAGCAGCCAGAACCAGTGCCAGCCAGCCCGCCCAAGCCCCAGCCATTTGGCGTGCCCACCAGAACAGCACCGCCACCAACATTGTGCCCAGGAAGATGATGGGATAACGGCCGTTAACCAACATCTCATGTGCCTCATTGCCAGCATACCACAGGAAAATGTCCGCAAAGACAAAATAATCGCCTTCCCCCCAAGAGAGATGATCCGTAGGTAAATTCACATTGTCAAGAAACAGCAACGGTACCGCACTCAGCGTATCCACCAGTGGTGGATGGCTGGTAGACATGCGAAAATCCCCCGTTTGCAAATAGGCATACCCCGCAGCCAAGTGATACTCCTCATCAAATGCCGCCGACTTCAATGGCGAAGCCAACGCTGCCTGCAGCGCAAACACCGCCAATCCCAGCAAAAACAGGAGCCATTCCCACCACTGCAATTTTGACGAAGCACGAATGACCAACGACAAATCTCGGTTTTCCGTTTTTAGTCTCTGGTCTTTGGTCAACCTTTACACTCCGATTCCGCGCAAATACAAGAAAAACAGTCCCAGCAAATAAACAACAATAATCGCTACAGCATCTATTTCAATAAACAAAATTCGGCGCTCTACTCGAGCTAAATTGCCAATCAAAGCCATGTTTGTTAACAACAAACCCAGTAACCCCACCATAGCAAAAGCTGGATCAATGTTTGCCAGAAAACTCCCCTCCAAATAGAAGAAATCAGAAATGCCCAGCGCCAATATATTGAAAACACTGGAACCAAACAAATTGCCAACAGCCATGTCAAAAGCTCCAATGCGAATCGCTGTAAAGGCAGCCACCAATTCAGGCAAAGATGTCACCACACTCAGCAACGCCACCCCCACAAACCCCGTGCCAACACCAGTTATCTCCGCAATTTCTGTACTCGTATTCACCAACTGTGGCACTGCAAAAACCAAAACACCCGCCGCAATCACAAAACCGATCAAACCCACTTTAAAGCTGGGAAAACCAGGCACTGGTTCTTGAGAAGCTGGGCTGGCCACCGCCGGCCCTTTCGTCTCTCGTTGAATGAGCCAAATACCCACAAAATACATCAGAATGAGCAACAAGCTGTCTACACCAACCCAGCCAATCGTCAGATTCATATCAGACAAGATGGCAAACACAGCAACAACCATCAGTACCGACGTTAACGCCGCCGTCAGCGCATGGCTTAACGCCACCTTACGCAAGAGCGGCACACGGAATATGATCAAGTCAATCAAAGCCAGCAGCACCACATTAACCATATTGCTGCCAAAAAAGTTACCAGCCGCCAGGTTTGGCTCGCCCAGTTGGAACGAGCTAATTGAGGCGATCATCTCAGGCAAAGAAGTGGCTGCCGCCAAAAAAATCGTCCCCACAAACAAGCCGCCCAGTTTCGTCCGAACCGCGATCACATCGCCATATTCGGCCAGTTTTACCGCTGTAATCACAACAACCGCAGCAAAAAATACAAATTTTATCCAGACCATTTGATACTCCCATAAGCGTTGCCCGTGGCAAAGTTGCAGCGCAACAAGGTTATTTTACTGCTTTGCCCCCTGGCCGCTTGTCTACTCATTCGCATACGGTTCAGGAATCCCCCAAGTTTTTGCTACCGGTAAAGTAAACATAATACCTGTGCGTGGATTGTTCATATCACCGATGATTGCTTCTGTCGCTTGAACGGCCGTTTCCGCCAAGGCCATACTCTCGATCACAGCAAACAGGGTATTATGCCCCACCCGGCTAGCCCCAAAAATATGGCTAAACCCGGCAAACATCGAGCCTGCCTGTTCACGGGGCAGCACGCGGTCAACCCCCGTACTCTCCAAAATCGTAACCCCAGGCACGCCAGCATCCACCCATGCCTGTAATACATCATCCAAATATTCGCTGTTATCCAGCACCATGATCAACATGTACATAAACCAAGCTCCTCATTGCAAGACAGAAGGATGACAACAGCAGGCAAAAAACACGCTCATTCTGCCTACCGCCTTTTGCCTTCTGCCTTT
Source organism: Chloroflexota bacterium (assembly GCA_002746795.1). Lineage (GTDB taxonomy): Bacteria > Chloroflexota > Anaerolineae > Promineifilales > Promineifilaceae. Next base: position 38,966 of record PDQY01000037.1, read on the forward strand.
ATATTGCGATACGTAAAATAATTATCCTGCGTTCCGGCCAACCAGGCAGCCAGTTGGGTTTCATCGCCACACTCCAGTATTTTAATAACAGACGTTAGCTCTTGCTGGTAGCGATGCAATTGTGCCAGAACGGCCGTTTTATTCGTCAGCAAAATATCGAGCATCATCTTCGGATCCGTGCCAGATACACGAGCCGTGTCTCGGAAACCCGAGGCGCTGACCGCCCACAACCGGTCGTCAGCCATCATCGCCGCCGTGCGCATCAACGACCCTGCCACCACATACGGCAAATGGCTGATCGCCGCCACCATCTCATCATGCGTATCAGGGTGTAAAAACAGCGGATTGGCGCCCACAATGCGCAACAAATCCAACACCAACGCCTCAAGACGCTCCGTCGTGCGCTCCGTACGGCACAACACAAACGTTTTATCACGGTACAAATCTGGCGTCGCCGCCCTAAACCCGGCCGTTTCTTTGCCACACATCGGATGCCCGCCCATCGCCTCAAAGCAAGGCGGCAAAGCAGCCATCGCGGCACAAATATCCCCTTTAGTACTGCCCAAATCCAACACCATACAGCCATCAGGTCGCACTTCCGCCAGCTGCGCCAGCAAATCCACCACCGTGCGCACCGGCGTCGCCAGAATAACCAACTCCGCCTCCTGCACACCGGCAGCAAAGTCAGACGTCACCACATTTGCCAAACGTGCAGCCGCCTGACGCGTATCCGGGTTTAAATCCACCACAGTGATAGGCGTCGGATAGGGTCGCCGCGCCACCCGCTGCGCCAACCGCATCGACAGCGCCAACGAGCCACCCATCAAACCCAAACCAACAACCGTCACCTTTGCTTGCAACATAATGGCGTGATTATACCCAGGAGCAAAAAATCATCCCATGTCAGCCGAAAATCATCATCCGTAACCCGTCATCCATAAACTGATGGCCGAGTTGTCGCTGAGCGACCTGCTGATCACTGATAACAGCACTTTCCGATCTGTTTCCGCGATTATTTTTCAGGTAAAATTATTTCATGTTCAAGAAAAAAACTATTTCCCTGGGAATCCCACTTCTCATCACCTTTTTACTCACTGCGTTACTTCTTTACCAGTTTGGTGAAAGGTGGCTGCATCGGATTTTGTTGTATCTATCAACGGCCGTTTGGGTCAGGCGTATCGTCACAGATTTCCCTCCTGCGCGAGCCGTCGCCCAGCGCTTTGTCGCTGGTGAAACGAGAGCAGAGGCAATCGCCATCGCCAAATCCCTCAACGACAAAGGCATGCTGGCCGCGCTCGATTATCTCGGCGAAAGCATCACCAACATCAATGAAGCCAATGCGGCCCGTGACGAAATTCTGCAGCTCCTTGCCGCCATCCACGAGGCTGGTGTAGAAGCATATGTTTCAGTCAAATTGTCACAGCTTGGCTTACACATTGATCCAGCCTTGGCCCATGAGAACATGCGTGTGATACTGACCGAGGCCAAGAAATTTAACAACAGAGTGCGGATCGACATGGAAGAAACGGCCGTTACCGACATCACCTTCACCATCTACCACCAACTCCGCTGCGAAGATGGCTTCGACAACGTTGGCATCGTCGTGCAAGCCTACCTCTACCGCACCGAAGCCGACACCATCCCCCTCATCGACAAAGGTGCCTGGGTGCGCCTGTGTAAAGGCGCCTACGCCGAACCCGCCAACCTCGCTTTTCCCCAAAAAGCCGACACCGACAATAATTATGTCAAGTTAACCAGGCTAATGCTTGCCAAAAAAGCGCGGCAAAACGGAGTCCATGTCGCCATCGCCTCCCACGACGAAGCCATGATCCAGGCCGCCATCGCTTACGCCACCGCCAACCACATCCAACCCGACGAATACGAATTCCAAATGCTCTACGGTGTCCGCCGTGAGCTGCAAGACAAACTCGTCCAAGACGGTTACCAAATGCGCATCTACATCCCTTACGGCACAGCCTGGTACTCCTATTTCATGCGCCGTCTCGCCGAACGTCCTGCCAATCTCTGGTTTTTCGCCAGTAATCTGCTAAAAAAATAGAAAAGCAAATATAGAGGCACACGATTTCTTGATGATCAACTCAATCAACCATCACCAACAACAGATCACATATCATTAACTATCAAACTACATCACAAAGGATTATCACCCTAAATCATGACTACAATCACCGAATCACAACTCATCTCAGGCGTCTACATCGCCAAACTCAAAACCTTCAGCGACCAACGCGGCCAATTCGTAGAAACCTTCCGCAAAGAATGGTTCCCGCAGCGCTCATGGGCTATTTTTCAAACCAACCGCGTTGACTCCACCAAAGGCGTTTTACGCGGCCTACACTATCATCATAACCAGGTAGATTACTGGTACGTTTCCCAAGGCATCATCCGCGTTGGCCTCGCCGACATTCGCCCCTCCTCCCCCACTTACATGCAAACCCAAACCATCGAAATGGGTGGAGAAAACAACATCGGCCTCTTCATCCCCTGTGGCGTGGCGCATGGCTACACCACCCTCACCGCAGTCACACACAACTACATCGTGGACAGCTATTATAACGGCGGAGCTGACGAAAATGGTGTCGCCTGGAACGATCCAGAGCTAAAAGTTGACTGGGGTGTGGCAAACCCGATCCTATCCGAACGGGATGCTGCCAACCCACGCCTACGCGACATCGCTCCAGAAAATCTACCGCAATAACTTGACAGCACACCACCACCCTGAACGAAATGAAAAATCTCGCCCAAAACCAACGTCAATTTGCCATCAAAATTCTTGGCACCGGTCTCATCATTGCCATCCTGTATGAGCTGCAGCGCATGGCAACCTATCTCAAGCGCGTATTCAGCCAACCTCACCTCGTTGACCCGCGCATCACCTCCCAGGCAAAAACACCAGAACAAGTAAAAGAGTGTGGCTATCGTATTGCGCTGGCAAATTTACGAGGCGGCATCGAAACCCGTCATTTGGCTGATGGCCAGGAATTTTCCGTATTGTGTGCAGGCATCCGCAACTTCCGCGAACCATGGGCACGGGATTTTGGCTTCGCCAGCTATGGCCTGTTAGCCGCAGGAGAGATAGCCACGGCACGTGAAGGGTTAGAGTTATTTTTCCACTTACAACGTGATACCGGTCAGTTTCCCGTCAAAATCCATTCCACCAGTATCCTGGATCGTTACATCCATTCCTTATTTGACCGCGAGCAACCTATCCACAATCCGATTCAGCCCAAATACATCACCGCCCACAACACCATTTCACTCGACGGCAACTGCCTCATCGTGATTTCGGCGATGCGCTACGCCACCCATACTGGCGATGATTCTATACTCCAAGTCCATTGGCATGAGCTTAAACAAGCCGTTACCTGGCTCAACAGCCATGCCCATGCAGAAGATGGCCTACTGCATCAATTAGCCTTTACCGATTGGGCAGACAGCGTAGGGCGCACTGGACGCATTCTTTATACCAACGTTCTTTACTGGAAAGCATTACAGGAGTTAGCGCGTGCTGCTGGTCGTTTAGGATACTCAGAAGATCATGCTTTTTACAAAGCCAAGGCTCAGAGCATTCACGACGCCATCCAGAACCATTTTTGGCGGCCCGATTTAGGCTTTTTTATCACCAGCAAGGATTACGAGATTCTAAGCAGCAGCGGGAATACCTTGGCGGTTGCTTGGGGGTTGGCCAATCAGGCACAAAGTCACACCATCCTCAATAAAATGGCGGCGTTCGGTATGGCAGACCCGGTGCCAACCCAAGTCACCCATGCCCCTTATCCCCTCAATCTGATTGCCATTGAAAACAGATTGGGAGGCATTGCCAGCTATCACACACGAGCAGCCTGGCTATGGCTGGGGGCGTGGCACATCATTGCGCTGGCTCGCAGCGGTCGCATTGCTGAAGCTGAGGCGCATTTGCAACGCGCCGCCCAGGCCATCGTGCGGGATGGTGTCGTGCATGAGGTCTATGGACAAGACGGCAATCATCTATCTACCGTGTGGTACACTTCCGAAGCACCGCTCACCTGGAATGCAGGGATGTTAGTGTATGCATATCACGTGGTTTATGAAGCAAAAAACGAAGGGAGCAAGTTAGCCACACTTGGCAAAGATTACAGTTTGTAGTACGCGCTTTAGCGCGTAAAAA
>PDQY01000052.1 GCA_002746795.1 Chloroflexota bacterium
TGCATGGGTACCTCTTTTGGTTTTTGGGTTAATTACACATTCCATATTACCAAAATGAGGTACATTTGCTTATATTTCTTCAACTACTGAAAAACCGTGACCTATTTGCCATGTTTCATGCACTTATGAGACAATCCGGTAAAATAGGTTGGGTCAACAGGGGGTCCGTTTTGGATAAGGCTATATGATAATCTGCCTCATAGTTGCGGCATGGCAGCGATATCCAAACTTTTTTGCAGCGCTGATGCTTTCTTTTATCTTGGTAAAGGGTTGTCAGTCTAACCAAAACAAACAACAATCTTACAAAGGAATGGATAGAAACAAATGGCAAAACGAGTAAAACAACGCTCCAAAACAACAAAAAAAGCAGAAAGATCGACAAATTGGATTTTAATTGGTGGCATCATTGGCGTGGGTGTCATCGCCCTTTTGGGTCTCTTATTCTTTTCTCTACAAGGACCCGGTGCGCCCACCCCTGTCCCCACACCGACACGAAGCCTCCTCCTGCAAAATCATTGTGAAAACAATCCAGAAAATTGCATCATAAAAGGTTCAGAAGAAGCCCCCGTCACCATTATCGAAGTATCTGATTATGGCTGCGGACACTGTAGAAAGTTCAATCTCGATTCGGCGCCGACCATCAAAGAACAATATGTGGATACAGGTGTTTTACGCTGGATCACACTGCCTTACGCTTTAACTGGACAAACAGGTCTCCCCACGGCTCCATCAGCCAACGCAGCCCTTTGTGCTGCGGAACAAGGTGCATTTGATGAATTCCACAAAGCGTTATTTGAAATGCAGGGAACAAGCAATTTCAATAATATGAATGGTTTTATAGAAACTGCAAACAGTTTAAATTTAGATTCAGATGCTCTAGTTTCATGTGTCGAAAACGGCCGTTATCAGGATTTAATTTTAGACAATATCCAGGCCGCCAACCAGGCAGGCGTCAACAGTACCCCCTCCTTCTTTGTGAATGGAAAATTAGTCAAAGGCAACATGCCCTTATCCACTTTCCAAAACTTAATCGAATCAGAGGCCGGATCCTAATCAACTATGCAACTTCCCAAAAATTGGCCGCTGCAGCTGATACAACTACTCTCAATTCCTGGCATGTTTCTGGCATATTACCTCCTTATATATCATAATGGCCTCCTGTTCAGCGTATGTGAACCCAATGGCCTTGAAGATTGCGGGCTTGTCAGTGGGCCAGGCGCACGTTACTCATCAATTGGTCCCATCCCGGTTGCCTTAATTGGGCTTGTAGGCTACATCGTCATCTTCTTAACAATTTGGCTCAAAGCGTGGGTGCAATTCATCGATGACTACTTGCCAGAACTCATCTTAGGACTCACAGGCATTGCGTTCCTGTTTTCGGCATACCTCACAGCCCTAGAAACATTTATCATCCATGCATACTGCCGCTACTGTCTCGTATCTGCTGGCATCATTGTCATCATGCTGATTCTGGCAATCATTCATCTGCGCAACGCCAACAAAAGCATAGCATAAATACAGCTGCTTTTCGACTAAGAAAATCATCAAATCAAGCGTGAGAGGAAAGATATTATGGAATTTGGAGTTCCTCGAGAAATCCGTGATTTAGAGATGCGGGTTGGGTTAACTCCCGCTGGCGTACTCGCCTTAACTCAAGCAGGCCACACCGTCTATGTTGAACGAGATGCTGGGCTAGGATGCGGTTTCACGGATGAAGCGTATCGTCAGGCTGGTGCCCAAATCGTCTACTCTACCGCTGAAGCCTATGGCCGAGCCGATACAGTCACCAAGATCGCTCGCCCCACTGCTGCTGAACACCGCCTCTTCCGTCCAGGCCAGGTCATTTGCGCCTTCTTGCACTTACGCGTTGCCTCCTCAGACCTACTTGCAGCCCTCACCACACATGAAATCACCGCCATTTCCTATGAAGAGCTAGAAGAGGATGATGGCGTGCGCCCCGTCTTACTGCCAGCAAGCGAAGTGGCGGGTCGGATGGCTCCCATCATCGCTGGCAACTTGTTGTGCAGTGGTCAAAGTCTGCCAGGCCAACAAGGATTAGGGATTCTGATGAGTGGCTTACCTGGCGTGCCAGCCGCGGCCGTTGTGATCGTTGGGGCTGGCGTCGTAGCTGGCAACGCCGCTCGTGCCTTCAAAGGCATGGGCGCGGAAGTCACCGTTTTAGGACGAGATGTGCGTAAATTGCGTCAAATTGAGCAGCAAAGCGGGGGCACAGTGACCACCATGCTTGCCAATGAATATAACCTGAAACGCGCAGCTAAATTTGCAGACGTGCTAGTAGGAGCCGTGCGAGATCCTGGTAAACGGGCACCCGTTTTGATCACACGAGAAATGATCCAGAGTATGCGACCCGGCTCCCTCGTCATTGATTTTTCAATTGACGAAGGCGGCTGTATAGAAACGAGCCGCCCGACAACCCTGCGCGATCCTATCTATATAGCAGAAGGTGTCATCCATCACTGCGTGCCAAACATCACCTCTGCGGTGGCTCGCACCACCAGCTACGCTGTGACCAATGCGGCACTGCCTTACTTGCTCGCTATCGGCGAACAAGGCCTGCTCGGTGCGGTTGAAAAGAGAGCTGATTTACTACGAGGGGTTGTATTGTATCAAGGGAAGATGGCACACCCAACCATCGCCTCCGTATTAGCAAAAGAAGTTGAAGTGCATTTATCGTCAGGAGACACAGCCTTCAAGGACGTCACAAGATGAATTGGGAAAACCTATATCGCAATAGAGTAACTGATGTGGCCACAGCCCTCAGCATCATAGAGTCCGGTAATCGGATTTATGTGGGTGGCGGCGCGGGTGTCCCCATTGAGTTAACCAAAGGGCTGACCGCTCGAGCCCCAGAACTGCGACATGTTGAATTGACACATATTCTAACCTTTGCTGAAGCACCTTATTGCCAACCAGAATATCAAGACAGTTTTCGCGTTAATGCTCTGTTTATTGGGCACAACGTCCGGCAGGCTGTCCGCGAAGGGCGAGCTGATTTTACGCCAATCTTTTTAAATGAGATACCCGGTCTCTTCCGAAACGGTTATTTGCCCATTGACGTGGCTTTAATCACGCTTTCACCGCCTGATGAGCATGGCTTTTGCAGTTTTGGCGTGGAAGTGGGCACCACAAAACCGGCAGCCGAAGCGGCACAAGTTATTATCGCTGAAGTCAATCAGCAAATGCCGCGCACGCTTGGAAACAGCTTCATCCACTTAAGCCAGGTCGATCATATCGTTGAAGTGGATTACTCTGTGCCAGAAGCCCCACAGGGTGGCAGTTCGGAGGAGCATCTCGCGGTAGGTGCCTATATTGCCGAAATGATACCCAACGGAGCAACTTTGCAAATGGGTATCGGCAGCATTCCAGATGCCGTGCTGCAAAATTTAGGCGATCATAAAGATTTGGGTATACACACTGAGTTGTTTTCAGATGGTGTGATCAATATGGTTGAGAAAGGTGTGATCACTTGTGCAAACAAAACTTTCCATCCAGGCAAAATCGTGGCGGGCTTTTTATTCGGCACGAAAAAATTGTATGACTTCATCCACAACAACCCCCTCATTGAACTGCACCCCACTGACTATGTCAATGATCCGTTTAATATCGCTCAAAACAATGAGATGGTGGCCATCAACTCAGCTGTGGAAATTGATTTGACAGGTCAGGTTTGTGCTGATTCCATAGGCACACAGCTTTACAGTGGCGCTGGCGGACAAGTTGATTTTATTCGTGGTGCTGCTCGCTCCAAAGGCGGGTTGCCCATTATTGCTGTTTTGTCTACAGCGCGGCGGGGAACTGTTAGCCGTATTACGCCGTTGCTCAAACATGGTGCTGGTGTGGTGACGACGCGAAATGATGTGCATTATGTGGTGACGGAATATGGGGTTGCCTCTTTGTATGGCAAATCGATCCGGCAGCGGGCTCAAGAATTGATCAATATTGCTCATCCCAAATTCCGCGATGAACTCTTGTTTGAAGCCAAGAAGTTAGGGTATGTCTAATGATGTCGTCTGGGTGCTAGAATGGGGAATTGGGGAATGGTGAATGGTCAATGGGTTACGGCTGTTCACGCCACAGAGCGCGTTTGTTCATGCGCAACTTCGATAATCTCAGAGATGAGTTGTGGTGAGTTGATGTCTTTCAACAGATAGCGGTACGCCCCAGCATGGAGAACTAACTCCCGCTCGATGTCATCAGCAAAGGGAGTAAGAACGATAACGGCCGTTCCCGCTTCAGTTAATCGCTCCACAGTACCAATCGTCGCATCCAAGTCAACATCACTACAGCTCTTCAAACCCAATAAGGCCACATCAGAATAGCCTCTCCCCGTTAATTCTGGCGCACAAAGATCCCGGGTTGTCGCCACAACTTCAATAGACGCCGTTGAACTGAGCCGCGTCGTTAATGCCTGACGGACAGCCTCATGCTCGTCAATGATTAATAATCGTACCTTATCCATGATCAATCAAATCCCTACAAACAATATGGGAACATGTGAAAAAGTGTAAGGCATTCATGATAAGCAATGTAGTACCGAATGTCATGCATCCCAAAGATCAATGTCACACGCATATGTGTTACACTCCAACTCGATAAGGGACAAAAGTCACCGAACATCCATGACAAATGCCACCACGTCAATGACACAAAAATCAGGTAAACTAGAGAAATCCTATTATCTGCGGCAGAACAAAATGGCACTTTAGCAGATATTCCCTCGGTGCCTAGGCGTCTCCGCATTAAAAAGCCTTCTTGAGGAGGTACTTATGCTGACAGTAAACGACATGATGACCGTTGTCCCAGATACGATTGGCCCCGCCACACCCTTGCGTGACATCATCGGCATGATGAAATCAGAAGGCTACCGACACCTCCCCATCGTCGCTGATGGTAAACTTGTAGGCATCATCACAGACCGTGACATTCGCCTCGTCATGAACTCCCCCATGATCCTACACGAACGCCGCCAGGATGAAGAGCTCATCGACACAGTTACAGCCGAAGCCTGCATGACCCCCAATCCCGTCACCGTAACACCTGACACACCAGCCTACCGTGCCGCTGAAATGCTCAGTATCTACAAATTTGGAGCGCTTCCCGTCGTCGATAACAGCAAACTCGTGGGCATCGTCACCGTCACCGACTTCCTAGACTTCTTTGCCACTAATCAAACATAGCGACCGTCTAAAAATGAGTCCCCTTTTTCCCTGGGTAAAGGGACCGCCAGCAACTCCGTAACTTATTTATGGAGGCGCACGCAGGTTCTTGGCCTCCCCTGGCCGGCTTGGTCATATTTTTACATGGGACTTGCTTTGCTTGAGGGAAAAACGAGAGTTATTTTTGTGCCATTTCCGGGGGAAGATTCAATGTGATACGTGCCATTCAACTCCTCTGCACGCGCCCGCATGTTGGCTAAACCATGTCCCACGGCATGGCTCATGGCATCTGGATTAAATCCCAGGCCATTATCAACAATGCATAGTTCCACACCTTTAGACACTCGCCTGGCTGTTACTTTTACTTCTGTCGCTTTAGCATGACGAGCCACATTGGCTAACGCCTCCTGCGCTGTCAGAAAAACAGCCCGTACCACTGGAGTTGACAAGCTGCCCTCCACCCATTTGGGCACATCTAAGGTCACTGGCACCATCGTGTTAGCCTGGAATTCTCGCACTAACCGAGACAAACCTTGATCCAAGTTACCACGAAAACGATGGGGTCTTAAGTCTAAAATGAAATTACGAATATCCCGAATCGTATCATTTAAGCCTTCAATAGCCTGCGCCAATAACCGATCTGCCGGTTCAACATTGCTTTTCTGAATTTCCAGGCGAGTCGATTCCAAAATGAGGCCAACTGCGTAAATCGACTGGATAATCCCATCATGCAAATCCATGCCAATCCGCGCCCGCTCATCAACAATGGCCAGGCGCCCCACTTGCTCATACAAACGCGCATTCTGAATAGCAATCGCCACATGAGCGGCAAGCATTTCAACCAACTCTTGATCAGATTCACTAAATTCGACAGCGTCTAATTTGTTCGTGAGATAGAGATTGCCAAATATCTGTGACTCCACTATCACGGGCACACCCAAGAAACTTTCCATAGGTGGATGATGCTGGGGAAACCCAACTGAGCGGGGATCATCACTGATTTTAGGAATGCGTAACGGCCGTTCTTCCTCAATCAAGGCGCCCAAAAGACCATGCCCTTGAGGCAAAGAAGGGATCAACTCTGCTAACGCCGTCGGCATACCGCTGTAGGCAAAAGTCTCTAAGTGCCCGTCAGCACTGGGAACGCCAATGGCAGCATACTGAGCCCCAACCAATTCACGGGCAGAGTCAACAATCCGCTTTAGCGCCTTCTCCAGACTTAACTCAGCCGCAATCGCCAGCGCCGCCTGATTCAAAGCAACCAACTGCTGATTCCGAATGGCTAACTGTTTCCCTGTCAAATCATCATTCGGAGACACATCTACACTCAATGGGGTTAAAGATAATCGCTTAAATGATGCTGAATAGCATAAGCAGCTGCTTCCGCACGGTTAGAAACACCTAATTTCGATAAGATACTGCTCACATAATTGCGCACGGTACCTTCACTCAAGAACAGATCCGTGGCGATCTCCCGATTCGTTTTGCCTTCTGCAATCAGCGCCAAGACTTGCATTTCTTGGGCAGTCAAATCACCAAACGCAGCTGCTTCCTCTTTTTGGATAGAATGGCGAATCTCAGAAAAGACACGCTGAGTCAAAGAAGGGTCAAGCGTGGCCTCCCCACGGGAAGCCGCTTCAATTGAGCGAATCAAGTCATTGCTGCCAACTTGCTTCAACACATAGCCAGCCGCACCAGCACGAATGGCGGCAAAAAGCATCTCGTCTTCAGCATACGATGTTAACATCACTACTTTAGTCTCAGGGAGTTCCAGCATGATTTGCTGACAAGCATCAACACCACTCCCCCCAGAAAGACGAATATCCATCAATATCAGGTCTGGCCGCAATTCCAAAGCCCTTTCTACCGCCTCTGCTTCTGCAGAAGCCTCACCAACAACTTCAAACCCAGGATGATGGTCCAATAAACTGCGCAATCCCAGGCGAACAACCTCGTGATCATCAACTAATAGTATGCTTAAGGAGGACATAGGCTAAGTATATCTTTGAATTTTAGATTGAACCAATCGCAGCCACAACGCCCCCACAGACACGACCCTGGGATTAAGCAACGTCATTCGCGCCATGTTGAGCAGCTATTTTATCAAGATTAAGATCCCCATGTCATCCTAGAAGGGGAACAGTATCGGCACCACAATCAATGTGGTAATGAGTGCCAAAATGATCATGGGCACCCCCACTTTGATGTAATCGTAAAAGCGGTAATTGCCAGCCCCCATCACCAGCGTATTTGAAGGCGAAGCTACTGGTGTGGCAAATGCCATCGAGGCGGCAATGGCGACTGCCATCAAAAAAGCATAAGGTTGTATGCTCAAAGACTCCGCCGAAGCCAGAGCCACCGGCGCAATCACCACCGTTGTGGCCGTGTTGGAGATAAACTGGGTAAACACAGAAGTCAGCAAGAACAATCCCGCCATAATCGCTAACTGACCATATTCACCAAAAATATTCACCAAGCCTTTGGCCGTTAAATCAATCAACCCCACTTTCTGCAGAGCAATACTCATGGGAATCATCCCCGCAATGAGGACGATGCTTTTCCAGTTGATTGCATTATAAGCGTCATCCATCGTCAGGCATTTGGTTAAGACCATCACGAGAGCAGCAGAAATAGCAACGGCCGTTAACGGGATCCAGTTAGTGATCATCAAAAGAATCATCGCGGCCAACACACCCAACGCAATGATCGCCTTTTGCCGATCTGGATTGCGCAACATCGCCTCCGGATGACCCAACACCACAAAATCTCGTCGATCATCCCGCATAGAAATAATATCCTGCCAACGTCCCTGCACCAGCAAGGTGTCACCAAATTCCAAATGATGGTCGCGGATATTAACTTCACCCTTGCCCCCAAGCGCCATAATCCCCAGAACTTTCAAATTATACGTCTGGCTAAATCGCGTTTGCACCACTGTTTTCCCAATAAGACGAGAGCGATTCGGCACCAAAACCTCCGCTACACCAACTTCTTCATTGATGCGGGTATTCGTCTCTTCAATCTTATTGGCTTCAGTCGCAGCCTGCACCCCCACCGCCCACACAGCCGCTGCCCGGCCAATATCATGGGGATCACCTTGCACAATCAAAATATCATCCGATTCAATGATAGTATCGGCTTCCGGCAGAATAGAACGGCGCTGAATTTCTTGATCCTCGCCAGCTTTGGGGCGAACTAAACGCAAGGCAGGACGTGGTTCCTCCCGGCGCAGCACTTCCAAAATCGTAATATGAAATTCATCGCCAAAATGAGCTTCTTCAATCGATTTACCAATCAAACTCGACCACAGACGCACCCGTAAACGGAAAATATTTTCAGGTAAACGATAACGATCTGTCATTTCTGCTGGATCTTCTTCGGGAATCCCAGACATAATCCCCTCTGGTTCACGCGCAGGCAGCAACCTCCGACCAATCAAAATCATATAAACAGCACCGATGACCAACAAAATCACGCCTGTCGGCATATAAGTGAAGAAAGCAAACGGCTCATATCCCGCTTCCCGCAGCAAATCACTCACGATGATATTGGGGGGCGTGCCAATCAAAGTCATCGCCCCACCCAAGAGCGAGCCATACGCCAACGGAATCAGCAGTTTGGCCGGGTTGATTTTGGCAGTACGCGCCAAAATAATAACGGCTGGCAGCAAAACAGCTACCGTCCCTGTATCGCTCATAAAGCTAGAAAGCAAGCCCACCGCAACAATCAACACCACTGTTAATCGCTTCTCATTCGTGCCAGCTATCGCTAAAATCCGGCGGCCAATCATACCCGCTAGGCCAGTTTGTAAAACAGCTCCACCGACCACAAACAAAGCCGCAATCGTAATAACCGCCGAATTTGAAAAACCAGATATTGCCTCTGGCAAGGTAAGAATGTTAGTAAGCATCAAAGCCACTACAACACCCATGGCCACAATATCGACCCGGATCAATTCCGTGACAAACAAAATAATAGCAATCACTAAAATGCCTAAGACAAGCCAGGCTTCGTAAGTCATAACGTTGTCCTTAAATTCAGAATGGTTCAAAAATTATTATTTTACACAAGCGTTTTGGTCTATGGAACCATCCCTAAAATATTCAATTCTTCCCAGTTACAGATTATACGCCATATGTATTGATGCATATGTGATTTTAAAACAAAAAGGAGCCCTAAGCATTATAATCCTCAAGGCTTAAGCATTGACCTGATCAGTTTTTATTTGTGGGAATCTATTCAATCCACGATTGTACGCCAAACCAATTGGAAAAATATGGGCAATTCGTAGTAAATATAGACGTGCATGTTGTGCAGATGTCGGTAAAATCCACAGGCAATGACAGAAAAGAGATTCTTGGCACTCATCCTTGGCTTATTCATATTGGTGGGATTCACCTACGCATGGACAACCCCGGTCTTTGAAGCATCTGACGAACTATGGCATTATCCGATGATTCGTCACTTGGCTGATGGCAACCCGCTGCCTGTGCAAGTGTTCGATCCGGCAGAAGCGGGACCATGGAAACAAGAAGCCAGCCAACCACCTCTTTATTATTATGTGGGGGCAGCGCTCACCTTTTGGATTGATACATCTGAT
>PDQY01000053.1 GCA_002746795.1 Chloroflexota bacterium
TTCTTTTTCGCTGGGATCAAGACGATAGCAAAGCCATTGGCTGCGCATCGGGTCTTTGCCAGCTAAAACCACATCCATCGCCCGTTCCCAGCCAGGCGTATAAACCAGTGTAAACGAACTTTGAGTGAAACCTTCCGCCTGCATTTCTGGGTAATAAACGTCGGTAAACAAGCGGTTGAGAGCCACATTAACGCGGGCATTGGTTCGATTTCCTGCCAGAAAGACACGCCGTTTGAACCAGGCAACGGCCGTTCTTGGTTTCTCCACATCATCAACAAAAATTCGGCCAGATGTTAATCCGGCCAAAATCGATTCGACAGCGAGATGGTGACACAGCGGCGTAAATAGGGTTCGGGTGGATTCAAATTGAGATTGTTGCAGTTCGTACATGTTGTCTACTGAAATTGAATATCGAATACCGAGAACTCAATATTGTGTAATAAGACCGACCTTCTCAATAGTTTTTCGGGATACCAGATTATCTAAAGCACATAAACAAATCAGTTTAACTGCCTGACTGTAACAATATTTCTCAAGTTATGCCAGCAAAAAAGCTACGGCTCATCGTGGCCTGCTCTAGCAAATAGGTACACTTTCAGGATAGACACACCTGGAAATGGGTATTCCGTTTTTGGTGACCAGCAACACGCTATGGCACATTCATGCCCTTGACCCGGCAGAAATAAAAAGCTCCATTCACAACATGCAAATGGAGCTTCCAAAATTTATTTATCCAAACGAGGAAATGAACTAACGCATCTGACGGCGTTGCACACGACGCGCACGTCGAGCAGCTTTCTTTGCTTTGATGCGGTCTAATTCGCTCTTAGACACGAACCAACGCTTACGGCGCACGTCGGCCAAGACTTTACTTTTCATGACCTCTTTGCGAAAGCGGCGTAACAGCTGTTCTTGAGATTCGTTTGAACGAAGTGTTACCTTCGGCAAGACTAATCACCTCCTCGTGATTAAAACTCATCTTTGATGCCAATGATGATGGCAGAGGCGCAGCATAATGGTTTCCCCAGTTGTTTGGGAAAGCCCAATCTTATGCTATTCACTTGATAATGCGCCCATGGCTGATTGGTAATGAAGATGAAAAATTGCTACGGGGATAACCCAGCAAACCATCTAAGGCCTATCAAAGACAAACCAGTCTACCTCTGGAGTAGACATGTGTCAAATTTTGGGGTAATTTTGCAGCATTATGTCAATTTTAGATAATCTTTACCTTGCAGCCGCTCCACAATCTTTTGCCAAATCTGGTCTAAATGCTCGTCATGCTGCAAGAAGTTGAGGTTATCAGTATCAACGGTCAGCACGGGACAAAGATTAAAATTCTCTACCCACCGGGCATACAGCAGGTTCAAACGCTCCAAATATTTTTCGTCTATCTCTTGCTCATATTCCCGGCCACGCATGGCAATGCGGCGACGTAAAGTGGGCATAGATGCCTTGAGGTAAATGACAAGATCCGGAGCGGGCAGCAGGATGGCCAAGGTTCGGTACAAGTCAAAGTAACAGGACCAATCGCGCTCAGCCATGTGGCCTTGATCGTACAGATTACGGGCAAAAATTTCTGCATCCTCGTAAACAGTGCGATCTTGAATGACTGATTTTTTGTATTTGAGCAGACCATTGTGCTGGCGCAGCCGCCGTGACAAGAAAAAAACCTGTGATGGAAAACTCCAGCGCTGCATATCCTGGTAAAAATCTGCTAGATATGGGTTTTCTTCGACAGCTTCATAAACTGGCTCCCAACCATGCCGTTGAGATAGCAAACGGACGAGTGTTGATTTGCCAACGCCGATGTTGCCGGCGATGGAGATGAAATATTTGTCCATAGGTGCTTTTTGATTGATTTGATTTCTAACTTTTGACTAACGGCGAATGGCAAATGACTTAATCTTTGTCCTTGAGCATTCGTCTTTTGTCTCTCACATGGCTCAAGCTTATCACGTTTCTAGCAGGCGGTGAAGAGGCCGGCGCTTTTGGTAATGTGGAATGAGCCATGTGTTTCGATTTTTTGTGCCAATACAGGCGCAAGTTCTTGCATTTTGGCAACGGCCGTTTCCTCATCCACGCCACTTGCATGCAGAGAACTCATCGACTGGATGTAGGCTATCAACGGTTCCACCTCTGTCACGGCCAGGCTGTCGGGGTAATCGAGCAGTTCAACAGAATCGAAGGTGGTCTCCAGGAGAGAACGGCCGTTTTCCAAGCAAAAAGTCAACCAGCGCTGTTCATATTCAGTCGCCGGGGGCGCAAGTTGGAAAACCAACTCCCTGATTTCCTTCATGTGGTCATTCCCGTTCGTTGCCGCATAGAAACGGCCGTTGGGTTTCAATACACGGCGCACTTCAGCTAACCCTTTTTCCACATCCGGCACATGGTAGAGCATGTGATTCGCCACCACGACCGCGAAGCTATCATCAGGAAAAGGGATTTCTTCGATGTTGACAGTTTGGAAGCGAAAATCATGATCGCTGTCTGACAGGGCTGTTTGAGCCTCACTCACCATGCCCTCTGAAAAATCTGACAGGGTGATTTGGCAATTTTCTGGGATGCGTTCCAGGTTATGGCGCCACAACCAGCCAGGCCCACAACCACATTCCAGCACCGTCATTCCTGGTTGCAAATTGAGTTGGTCAAACACCCATTCAGACCAATCATATGCACTGGTGCTATAAAGTCGGTGCAAATTGGCTCTCGCCTCTAAATTGCTAGAATCTTTGTACTGTTTGTCACGTAAGTATGACCTATCCTGGAAATATTTCTTATCAGTCATGGATTCTTCTATGGCACCCAATCTCAACTACGTCCACGGTTTTGCGGGCTCTACCCACAAAATACGCACATAGTTTAGCCAAAATCTTGCTTACGATGACGCATGAGGACAGATTGTACGATGCCGATGGAAATAAAGAGCGTAATCAACGAGCTGCCACCGTAACTGACAAAGGGTAAGGTCAACCCAGTTACAGGCAGCACACGAGTATTCATGCCCACGTTAACCGTGGTCTGGAAGAAAAGAATGACAGCAATGCTGGCGGTCATATATTTTCCTGCCGGATCAGGTGTCAACATAGCCACCCGGATAATGCGCCACAGGATAAATCCCATTAAAGACAACACGATTAAAGAACCAAATATCAGCCCCATTTCTTCTGTTATCACAGAGAAGATGAAGTCTGTATGCTGCACCCGTAAGAAACCAAGCTGACTTTGGGTTCCTTGCATGTACCCTTTGCCAAACCAGCCTCCAGACCCTACACTAATCTCAGCCTGATCGACATTGAAGACTGATTCTGCATCTGCCTCTTCTGGATTGATAAACGTGGTGATGCGTTCTTTTTGGTAATCAGCCAAATTGGGATACACCAGGCCAACAGCAGATAAACCTACGACGCCAAGTATCAAAAAATGGGACAACGGCAAACCCGCCAACCAAACCATCACAAACCAGATCACGATAAACAAAATCGACATTCCCAAATCAGGTTGGAGAAATATCAGGCCAATCGGTATGCCTATGTATATAAGTGTGGTCAGCGTATTTGTGAAACGGTTGATTTTGTGTCGTCGGTTGGCTAAAAATTGGGCAAAGGTTACGGCCAAAAAGATGCGGCCGAATTCTGAGGGTTGAATTTCAATAAATCCTAAATCAATCCAACGCCGCGCATCGTTGTTAACCTGCCCGCCAATTACCACAAATATAAGCGCAGCAACGAGGGTACCGTAAATGTACCAATGGGCAGAGGTGAGGTAACGATAATCAATTGCGGAGAAGATGAGCATAATGATGAAGCCAATGATGGCCCAGCGTACTTGCACGATAGGTAAAGGTTCGTATGCCGGGGCACCAGTCACAGCACTACGAATCATCAAAATGCTATAGCCTGCCAGCAGCAGCACGGCCGCAGTTAGCCAAATATCAAAATGACGCCAGACGGATCGGTTAATATTCATCAGGGGAAATTTTAGAGGAATTGGAGAAGAAAGCGAAGGGAAACGGCCGTTTCCCACCAAATTTTAATGCAACAGGTAAAAGAGAGTTAGTACCATGACCAAAGATCATTTCAGGCTGGCTTGTCTTCATTCATCGCCTTTTCAGGTCTGATTGAGAGGAACAGCATATCACTTGGGCTGAAGGTAAATAGGAAACCATCTTCACCCTGTTTATAACAATTTGGTACATTTCACTTTCTTTGGGAAAATAGCGACATGCTAAATGGTAAAAAAATCGTCATTGTGATGCCAGCATATAATGCTGAAAAAACGCTCCGTAAAACTTACTCTGAAATTCCACATGATATTGTTGATGATATTGTCTTGGTGGATGATGCCAGTCAGGATCATACCGCTCGGGTTTCAAAAGAATTAGGGATTAACACCATCGTTCATGAACAAAATACAGGGTATGGGGGCAATCAAAAAACGTGTTACAAAACGGCCGTTTCCCTGGGAGCCGACATCGTTATCATGCTGCACCCAGATTACCAATACACCCCCCTACTCATCACCGCCATGGCCTCCCTCCTCGCCAATGGGCTTTTCGACTGCGTCCTTGGGTCTCGGATTTTGGGCGTCGGCGCACGAAAAGGAGGAATGCCGCTTTACAAATATATTTCCAATCGCTTTCTCACCCTGGTGCAAAATATCATTATCAGCTACAAGTTATCTGAGTACCACACAGGATACCGTGGATTTACACGCGAAATTCTGGAGAAACTGCCGTTGGAGAATAATTCTGACAATTTCATCTTCGATAATCAAATGTTATGTCAAATCGTCTATGGCGGGTACTCCATTGGTGAAATCACTTGCCCCACCCGATACATGGATGATTCCTCTTCGATTAGCTTCAAAAACTCCTCCATCTACGGCTTAGGCGTCTTGAAAACTTCTGTGCAATTCCGCTTACAAAAATGGGGCGTTTTAAAATCACCAATTTTTACCCCACTGGACAATTAAGGAAACGGCCGTTTCCCAGCGAGGCCGCCCATCACCCCCAAACACAGTGCCAACCCGATAACCCCATCCCTCATATCACACTCATAAAAACTCGTTAAACCAGACCAATTCAGGTATAATTATCAGGCTAAAATTAACGAATTTTCGGGTCGTTTGCCATCACACTTTTCGATGGCATTTTTACTGGAACAACAATATCAGAGTGACACAGCCCAACGCACCAAAATCGCACGATTCTCTCTAACATCTTGGCGCCGCTCTGCAACTTCCCTGTGTAACGCTGTATAACGTTCACCAACCCGTGGAGGAAATTCCCTTGGATCAAATTGGCATCATTAATTCAATCGACATCAATCAGGAAATGCGCAACTCATACCTTGACTATGCGATGAGCGTCATCGTCGCCCGCGCCTTACCCGACGCCCGCGATGGGCTCAAACCCGTCCATCGGCGTATCCTCTACGCCATGCACGACATGGGCATCCGTGCCACAGGCCCCCACCGCAAAAGTGCCCGTATTGTGGGTGAAGTGTTAGGCAAATACCACCCACACGGCGATTCATCCGTTTACGACGCCATGGTGCGTATGGCACAAGATTTTTCCATGCGCTACATGCTCGTTGATGGGCAAGGCAACTTTGGCAGCATCGACGGCGATTCCGCAGCAGCTATGCGTTATACCGAAGCACGTATGGCGCGTATCGCCACTGAAATACTCGAAGACATCGACAAAAACACCGTCGATTACGGCCCCAATTTCGACGATTCGCTCAACGAGCCCATTTTACTACCAGCCAAACTGCCCAATCTCCTCCTGAATGGCTCCTCCGGTATCGCCGTAGGTATGGCCACCAACATCCCCCCCCACAACCTTAGCGAGATTTGTGATGCCATCATCTATCTCATCAACCGTCAGGATGATGTAGATGATGTCACCTTAGATGAACTGATGCAGTTCGTAAAGGGACCCGACTTTCCCACCGGCGGCATCATTTTAGGCAATGAGGGAGCGCGTAACGCTTACGCCACGGGGCGCGGTCGCATCGTGGTGCGCGGCGTGGCAGAAATTGAGGAAATACCAGGCAAATCTGACCGCCAACGCATCAACATCACCGAAATGCCCTATCAGGTCAACAAAGCAATGCTCATCGAACGTATCGCGGAATTGGTTAACCAGGGCGTCATTCCAGACATCTCCGACTTGCGTGATTCTTCTGATCGGCGTGGGATTTCCGTGATTGTGGAACTCAAACGTGGCACCCAGCCTATGAAGGTGCTTAACCAGCTTTACAAGCATACCTCGCTGCAAACGACATTTGGGGTG
Source organism: Chloroflexota bacterium (assembly GCA_002746795.1). GTDB lineage: Bacteria > Chloroflexota > Anaerolineae > Promineifilales > Promineifilaceae. The sequence continues at coordinate 6,299 of PDQY01000053.1, forward strand.
CAAATGTTAGCCCTGGTTGATAAGCAACCAAGACTGCTATCACTCAAACGAGCGCTGCAAATCCACATCGACCATCGCGTCAATGTGATCACCCGCCGTACCCAGTTTGAACTGGACAAGGCACTTAAAAGACAACACATTCTTGAAGGACTGCTCATTGCCTTAGACAATCTCGACAAAGTCATTGAGACAATTCGCAGTTCCCCAGATGCAGATGAAGCACGCACCAAGCTGATGGCACATTTTGGCCTCACAGAAGCGCAAGCAACCGCTATTTTGGATATGCAATTACGCCGTCTAGCAGCTCTGGAACGGCAGAAAATCGAGGATGAATACCGGGAAATCACAGCTCATATCGAGTATCTGCGCGGCCTGTTGGCAGATAAGAAAAAGATTCTAGCTCTTATCACTGAAGATTTGCAGGAACTTAAAGAAAAGTATGGTGACGAACGCCGTTCACAAATCGCCTTTGGTCTGGCAGAAGATATTAACATGGAGGATCTTATCAAGGATGAGGATGTCTTCATTTCTATCACCCAGCGAGGTTATGTCAAACGCACGCCTGTGACAGCTTACCGCATTCAAGGACGCGGGGGCAAGGGCTTGATTGGCATGACGACGCGCAGTGAAGACCAGCTAGAGCATCTGTTTGCAGCAGGCACGCTGAACAGTATCTTGTTCTTCTCAAATCACGGCAAGGTGTACGCAGCCAAGGCGTATGAGATGCCCGAGCTGGATCGAACCGCTAAGGGAACCAACTTGATGAATCTTTTGCCGTTAATGCCAGAAGAGAAGATAACGGCCGTTCTCCCTGTTCATAGCTTTGAAGATGCTGAATATATGGTCATGGTCACGCGGCAAGGGCGCATCAAACGGACAGAGCTTTCCCAATTTGCAAAAGTACGCCCCAAAGGTCTCATCGCCATTGGGTTAGATGATGGTGACAGTTTAGGCTGGGTCAAGATGACACATGGCAACAATGACATTATTATCGTCAGCGAACAAGGGCGAGGTATCCGCTTCAGCGAAGAAGATGTACGCCCCATGGGTCGCAATGCAGCCGGTGTCTATGGCATCCGTCTCGATTCCTGGGATAACGTGGCTGGTGCCGGCGTCGTCGATTCTGGCGAAGATTTGCTCATTATCACAGAAAAAGGCTACGGCAAACGGACACCCTTGGGTGATTACCGGCAGCAAAATCGGTATGGACAAGGGGTGCGGGCAATGACTCTCACACCGGAACGCACGGGCAAAATCATCAGTGCCCGGGTCGTGGCAAAAGATGATGAAGTGACCTGCATCTCATCTAAAGGCATTATCCTACGCACGGCTGCTAACGTTATTTCTCAGCAAGGGCGCATCACTCAAGGCGTGCGTGTCATGGATTTGCGCAAAGGAGATTTTGTAGCTTCTGTGGCAGTGCTGCGGCAGGGAAAACTGTCTCGGGTCGGAGAAGCAGGCCAGGCTGATAATAACGAAGGTGTCACACAGGACAGGGATGGTAGCGAAACGGCCGTTGCCACCAACATACCAGCCGATCCAACAAACAACTAAGATCACCCGCTGTCACCTGAACCTGCTGCCCGGCACTGCTCAAAGCATCAGCAAATTACATCCATAACTGGCGTAACAACCTCATCACCGCCAGTTCAACACCCGACCTTATTTCCTATGTCCTCCACATAAAACAGGTTCTATACTACAGCATCACCACACAAAAACAGATTTCAGCGAGTTTCTGAGAAGTACCGCTCTAAAAACCAAATAACCATCCTTAAATAGTGGCATTTCTAAATCGTACTCCAAAACACAACCGGAAAACGAGGAAACAGGTTATGTTATCATCTGAAATGGAAAAAATTATGACCCGGGTCATGGACGTCGAAGAACTCGGTGTTCCCATCGGCATAGTGCAAGATATCATCTTCCGACTTTTATTCAACGAAGGTGAAGCCAGCGTCGCCCAAATAGCGATTAAACTAGGTCTTCATGCCACAATCGTTGACGAATTGTTAAGCCACATGAAGCAAGAACATCTGGTTGAAATCAAAAAAACCGGTGGAGTCGGCAGTTTTGGCTTTATATACAATCCAACTGAAGCAGGCACAAAGCGTGCCCGTGATGCATTTGACCGCAGTCAATATGTGGGTCGTGTCCCAGTGTCTCTCGATTCCTATCGTGCCGCCATCCTGGCTCAAACTACTGGAAATCGTCAAGTTACCCAGAAACAAGTTCAAGATGCTCTCAGCCATCTCATTTTGCCAGAATCATTCCACCGCCGTATTGGTCCGGCCGTCAATTCTGGCTCCTCCCTCTTTTTGTATGGGCCGCCAGGCAACGGGAAAACGACAATCGCCGAAGCCATTTCCAAAATGCTTGCAAACGATGATCCGATCTGGCTACCTGATGCAGTCGCAGCTGGCGGTCAAATCATTCGTATTCTTGATCCGTTGATCCACCATCCATTAGGGGAAGAAGAAACCAAACTTTACCTCGATCCATTTGGGAATGGGAAAAAAATGCGGCTTGATCAACGCTGGCGTTTATTCAAGCGGCCTGCGGTCATGGTCGGGGGTGAATTAACCATGGACTCACTTGATTTGCGTTTTGAGCCAGTAGCAAAAGTGTACGAGGCACCGCTACAAATGAAGGCCAACGGGGGCATGTTTCTCATCGATGACTTTGGTCGCCAACAAATGAGGCCACAAGATCTGCTCAATCGCTGGATTGTGCCTCTGGAAAACAACATCGACTTCTTGCGCTTGCGTTCAGGGCAAACGTTAGAGGTGCCTTTTGAACAGCTTATCGTCTTTTCTACAAATCTTGACCCAAACGAATTAGTTGATGATGCGTTTTTGCGTCGTATCCAAATGAAAGTGCGCGTGGATAGTCCTGATGAAAAATTATTCTTCCAGATTTTTATGGTGATGTGCAAGAGTTATAAAGTACCGTTCGACAGGCGTTCATTCGTGCATTTACTACAAAAATGGTATCGTGAATCAGGGCGCGTGCTGCAAGCTGTGCATCCTCGTGATATTTTGAAAATTGTGACGGCGCTTTGTGATTATGAAGGCACTCCACCCCGCATGACGCCCGCATTGATTGATGAAGCGTGTTTCAATTACTTTGTAGATGCAAACAAATCTTCCTCTTGGGGCACGCCAGCACAAGCGACAGCACCACAAGAAGCAGCGACAGGTACGCCCTAATTCTGATGTCTGCCAGGCTTCCCTCCTTCATTGCCTAAAGAAATACTGTCATCCAGCGCCACGGCAGCAACAATACTTGCTAACGGCCGTTCCCCATTCCCCATTCCCCATTCCCCGTTCCCCATTCCCCATTCCCCATTCCCCATTCCCCATTCACAATTCACAATTCCCCATTCACAATTCACCATTCACCATTCACAATTCCCCATTCACAATTCACACATTCACAATTCCCCATTCACTTATCATCAGTGTACACTGTTTCATTACAAAAATAACCTGCTACTTCCCCCAAGCCACAACCGCCATGATGGAAACAACACGGGCGGGCGCAGCGACATAAGAATGTCAATTAAAGCATTGGCTCGATTATCAAAATTCGGGTAAAGTTGAGGTCAGAACTGCTTCAATTCATTTGTGTACGATCTGGTACTCATACACGTATGAATGGAGCAGTTTCGCTATTCCTGCAAATAACTTATGTCAACTCAGTTGTCAAAAGTCCAATGAACAAAAAGACGAAGAAATACCTAAGCAATATCCTAAAAATTGGGATTACTCTGATCGGGTTAATTATCGTTTTACGTGAGATAAAGCTAGAAACGGTAATCCTCACCCTGACACAAGCGCAGCTTGGGTGGGTATTGGTCAGCTTCTTACTGGTTAATGCCAGTTTAGTGCTGCGTGCTTACCGATGGTCAACCTTACTCAAGGGTGTCGGCGCACGCCTTGGCATGGGACGCCTTGTTGAACTATATTTTGTCGGCAATTTTTTCAACATGTTCTTGCTTTCTGGTTTGGGCGGTGACGTGGTACGGATCTTAGAAGCAGCCCGCAATGTACCTGGCAACATTGCCACCGGCACAGTTTTGCTTGACCGCTTCTCTGGTTTGCTCATGTTATTTGTGATGGCACTTTTTGCGCTGCCATTTCGCCCTGAAAGCTTTCCTGACTTTATCGTATGGTTTGTATTGGCCGGGGCATTGGGCGGCATTCTGTTTTTGATATTGTTAATGCAAGGACATTTTTTACGCCGGCTGGGTCACTGGTTGCCAGGGCCGCTCAAAACAGAAGGCAATACCCCTATGGTGCGGCTTTTAGAAGCAGTGGCAGGCTGCGGTTGGCGTGCTGCAGGCCAGGCGTTGGCTATCTCACTGGTTTTCAATATGGTACTAGCTTTGTGGTGGAAAACAACCAGTCTAGCTCTTGGCCTTTCAATTCCGTACACTTATTTTTTGCTAGTAACACCAGTGCTATCGGTGTTATTGATGATTCCTTCTGTGAGTGGTTTAGGGATGCGGGAACTGGCAGCTCCTATGTTGTTTGCAGCGGCTGGATTGGCTGCAGAAACGGCCGTTTCCCTTTCCTTCCTTGTCTTTCTCACCGTACGCTTCTCTGGTTTGCTCGGTGCCCCCATCTACCTCTGGACCACCATTCGTGATAACCAACAACCTGGCAAAAACAACTAAGCGATCATCTCACTTGTAAACAAAATTGCAACCGTTTTTTCCACAAATGAGTTAAAATCCCTTATAGTTTAGAAAACTTAAGCAGAGCCTTTTTGCATTGCCCCACCCTTTTCAAGCTAAAGAATACAGCAGTTCATGATCCAATGAGCGTGACATTGAATAAAAACATAAATCTGAGGAAAACATGCCAGACACACTTTTAGAAAAATACACAGAACAACAAAAACAGTTTTTTCAACACAACCAAGCCCGCCTCGAAAAACTCGTGCAAGAAGGACAGAAACCAGAAGTCCTCTTCATCACCTGCAGCGACTCGCGCATCATGGCCGAAGAGATGTTGGGACTTAGCGTAGGCGATTTTTTCGTCCACCGCAATATCGCTGCCTGTGTTCCGCCCTCAGACCAGGTAGAAATTGGCACAACGGCCGTTCTCGAATATGCTGTTCTCATACTCAAAGTTAAACACATCGTGGTGTGCGGACATACCGACTGTGGAGGCATCAAAGCCATCGACTCACCACCAAACATCGAGACATTCCCTGCCATCAATCAATGGCTCAATTACATCGAACCAGCTCGCCACCCCATCGACGCCCATCAGCCCAACCTGGACGCCACCAAGCGCCATCACGCCATCGTCGAGCAGCACGTCAGGCAACAGCTAGACAACCTACGCACCTATGCCATAGTGCAAAAAGCAGAAAAACAAGGAGAATTAACCCTCCACGGCTGGGTCAAATACCTGGACACACAAACGCTACGCGCACTCCCCCCCAAGCCAACGCCCCCTAACAGCTGACGATAAAATAAAACACTGCTTGGTGACCGTCTAAAAATGAAAACCGCGCACTAAAACAACCTCACCTCAACCGGCTCCCCAGCCAACAAGCCCGCCTTATTCAACGGCACCTTGAGCAGTCCATCTGCATGAACCAGCGTGTAAATGAGATTGCTCTTGCCAAAAACAGGCGTAGCCAACAAGCCCTCAGGCGAATCAACCAGACGAGCCGGCACATAATCTTCACGACCACTTTCACTGGCCACATTTTGCGTGAGTTTCGCCCACACCAACCCCCCGCGAGGCGGCGTATGTAAACCTTGCAAGCGATAAATTGCAGGCACCCCCAACATGTCATACTGCACCATCGCCGAGACAGGATTCCCAGGCAAGCCAATGACCGGCTTACTAGCGACGACCCCCACAATAGTCGGTTTACCAGGACGGGTAGCCACGCCATGCAGCAGCACCCCCGGCTCACCCAAACCATCCACCACCTCAACCGTCATATCGCGCACACTCACCGAAGAACCTGCCGACATAACCAACATATCATTTTCGGCCAAGGCTCGCGCCGCAGCCGTTTGCAAGGCTTCATAATCATCAGGGATGATGCCCGCACCCACGGGGATACCACCAGCCTGCTGTGTCAATCCAGCAACAGTATAGCTGTTGATGTCTCGAATCTGTCCTGGTCCAGCCATCTCAGAAGGAGAAACCACCTCATCGCCTGTTGCCAAAATAGCAACGCGGGGCCGGCGCGATACAGTCACCTCGGTAATGCCCAATGCCAGGAGGCCACCCAAATCCTGTGGACGCAGCAGATGCCCTGCAGGCAGAACTTCCGCATCCAAGGCCACATCTTCACCAACCTGAAGCACATTCTGCCCCACCGCCACAGCTTGCAACACCTCAATTTCATACGGCTGAGCCAAGGCCACAGATTGTTCACTGACGCGCTGAGTATGTTCCACTGGCACCACCGCATCGGCCGTTTCTGGAATCATGCCCCCCGTGTGCACCACAGCCGCTTCACCAACGCCGATTTCCACCTCAGCAGCTCGCCCCATTGGCACCTCACCCACCACAGCGAGGAACGCAGGCAAGCTTTCGCTAGCGCCGTAAGTATTGGCAGCTTTGACGGCAAAACCATCCATCGTGCTGCGCCGGAAAGCGGGCAAAGCATGGGGAGCATAAACGGCCGTTGCCGTGACCCGTCCCCGTGAATCTTTGGTTGCTATTATTTCTGAAGAGAGAACGGCCGTTAAGTGCGAAAACAGCAGTTCACGAGCATCATTAGGGGGGAGAACATTAAAAAATTCAGGCATATGCTAATTTTCGACAGTTCTACGCAATTGTCAAAAAATAGATCGGGGAAAATTTAAACAATCAGCTTTTTAAACGCCGTCATCGTCACTCGGTGGCAGAAAAACCAGTATGGCAGTTTACACAGAAACATCAACCATTCCCTTGAACCCCGCCTCGTCCAACACCGCCACCCCCAACTTCTCCGCCTTCGCCAATTTGCTGCCTGCTTTTTCACCGACCAGCAAATAATGAGTCTTTTTACTGACCGAACTAGTCACCTTGCCGCCATTGGCTTCAATGAGAGCCTTCGCCTCACTGCGGCTCATACTGGGCAGCGTGCCCGTAATCACAAAGGTCAGTCCGGCAAGCGGTTGAGATAAACCCCCACTGCGTTCTCGCTTTTCAGCAGTAAACTGCAAGCCAGCATCCCGCAGCTTTTCAAGCAGGTTTTGGTTCCGCTCTGCAGCAAACCACTCAGTCACAGCAACGGCCGTTCCCGGACCAATCCCCTCGATTTCCTGCAACTGCTCTTGAGACGCCGCCGCCAGAGCATCAAGGCCACCCAGTTCATCAATGAGCAAACTAGCCGCCACACGCCCCACAAAACGTACCCCCAACGCCGTCAACAACCGGTCTGGTGGCTGCGCTTTGCTGGCCGCCACCCCCATCAACAAATTGTCAACCTTCTTATCCTGGAAACCTTCCAACTCCAGCAATTCATCCCGATTTAAGGTGTAAATATCAGCCACATCATGGATAAGACCTTGCTCAATGAGCAGCACCCCCGTCTGCGAACCAAAATTGTCAATGTCCATAGCCTCTCGGCTGACAAAATATTCCACACGCCGCACCAACTGCTCTGGACAAGCAGGATTGTCACAGTAAATCGCCACCTCACCAGGAATTTTCACCACAGGTTCTGCACAAAACGGGCAAACTTCTGGCACCGGCACCACTTTCTCCGAACCATCACGCACCTCAACCACTGGCCCCACGATGTAAGGGATCACGTCCCCGGCCCGCTTCACATTCACCATATCACCAATGCGAATATCCTTGCGCGCAATTTCATCATAATTATGCAACGTAGCATGACGCACAATCGCGCCGCCAATTTCTACCGGTTCCAACAGAGCCGCTGGCGCTAAAACGCCCGTGCGCCCCACGTTAACCGCCACCTCCAGCAGTTTGGTCACCTTTTCCTGAGCAGGGAATTTCATAGCGACAGCCCCGCGTGGATCTTTGCCTGTGAATCCAAGATTATCAGCTAACGGCCGTTCATCAATTTTGACAACAATGCCATCCACCTCATAGTTGATTTGGTTCCGTTTAGCCTCCCATTCATCGTAGGCAGCTGCAACCGCCTCCAGATTTTCACAGAACAAGTTGTCTGGCGAGGTAGGAAATCCCAGTTGGTGTAAAAAGTCGAGGCGAGCCCACTGTCTGTCGGGCGCATCCCAACCTTCCCAGTAGATGAGGTCATAGCAATAAAGGGTTAACGGCCGTTCTGCTGTCACACTCGAATCCAACTGCCGCAGCGACCCAGCCGCTGCATTACGCGGATTCATATAGGCGGGTTCCCCAACCGCCATCCGCGCCAGGTTAAATACCTCAAACTTATCCAAGGGGAAAAATGCCTCGCCACGTACCACCAACAGCGGCGGCGGGGTAACACCACTTTCTGGATCAACTGGAATCCGCTGCGGCAAACGCTTGAGCGTGCGTAAATTCGGCGTGATATTTTCGCCCACTGCGCCATTGCCCCGCGTCGCTCCTTGCACAAACACCCCATTTTCATAAGTCAGCACCACCGTCAGCCCATCAATCTTCGGCTCAACCACATACTGAAGCGACCTCTTCTCAGCTGGCAGCAAACGACCAATACGCGCCCGCCAGGCACGCAAATCCGCAACATCCAGAGCCTTGGACAGACTTAAAATCGGCGCTGGATGCGTCACCTTCTCAAAAGCAACCAACGGCTCTGCCCCCACCCGCTGCGTAGGCGAATCAGGCGTCACCATGTCTGGATACGCCGCCTCCAATTCAACCAATTCACGATACAAGGCATCATATTCCGCATCACTAATCACTGGACTATCCAGCGTATGATAGCGATACAGATGGAAATTCAGTTCTTCACGTAAGCGGGCAATTCGTTCATCAAGTTTCATCTTATTTATCATCCAGTCTTGCCTCAATTTTGGCCAAATGCGTATTCAGAATGCAAACAACCCGAATATCATATCTTGCTTACAATTTTTGACCAGAAACAAGCCATTGTTACCAGGGCAATCTCCAGCAAAACAGCTTCATGCCTGATGGCCAGCGCCACCAAAAATGAAGAGGGGAAGGAACAAAGTTGCCGCTTTAGCCTGATGTGGGAAAAGCGCCCGCAGATTTTGCGTAAACGCCAACGTAATGGTTGTGTAATGAAACGTTGAAAACACTTTATCAGAGGTCAATAGTTGGGGTAGAATGCCACCAGATTCATTTAAACAATCTCTCACAAACAAATAAAATTTCATCAAGAAGGTAATTTCATATGGAAATGGTAATCGATTTTCCGGGCGGCGCACAAGTTGATGCGCATTTTGGCTCATTTACAGTAGAAACTGATCAACCCGCTCTTGGCTATCAGCCAAAGGCACCCACACCCTTTGCCATATTTTTGGCATCAATGGGCACTTGTGCTGGCATCTTTGTCCTGGGCTTTTGCAAACAGCGCGGTATCTCGCCAGAAGGCATTCGCATCGTGCAAAGCGTAGAATCCAATCATGAGACTCACATGATCACCAAGGTCAAC
>PDQY01000054.1 GCA_002746795.1 Chloroflexota bacterium
GATTCAGGAATCACAAGAAGTCCTTTGATGACGATGTTATTGGCATTGCTGCTGGACTCTGGAATTTCAATCTTTATTATTAAGGAACAACTCTATTCATGATGCAATGCCTGCACCGGGTCTAACCGGGCGGCGCGGGCGGCGGGGTACAGGCCTGCCAGGAAGCCAATCAAGGTGGCGAAGATGAGGGCGCCAATTGCCAGCCAGGGGGGGACAACGGAGAGCTGCCCGACATTGGTCACGCCTTCGTTAATGAGATAGCGGTGGGCAATCCAATCGACAAGTCGTCCCAGCACTGTGCCCAGTATCAAGCCAAGGAAACCGCCGATGAGGCCAATCAGGGCAGCTTCTACCGTGAATAATGACCGGATTTCGCCGGGCGAGGCGCCCAACGCTTTGAGTACCCCAATCTCGCGGGTGCGTTCGTAAATGGCCATCATCATGGTGTTGGCGACGCCCAGGGCGGCCACCAGCAACGCCAGGGCACCGACGGAACTGAGAAGTGTTTGCAGGAGTGCCAGCACTTTGTTGGCGGTGTCGAGGATGGCTTCCAGGGATTGGGCTTTCAGGTTGAATTCTTCGATCGCTTCAGAAACGGCCGTTACTGCTCCCAAATTTTCAGTGCGAACTGTGATCGTGTCATAACCATCTTGCGCCACGATGTTTGGCTCGTTGAACCACCACGCCTTGATCGCTTCTGCTTCAGCCAGACCCAGGTCGATGGTGCGGCTGCCAAAACTATCCCGCACGCCGACGATGGTGGTGGTAAACGTTTCTGCTTCGCCGCGTGGTAAGATGACGATTAGATTGGCTTGTTGACCAATAAGGCTGTGGTAATCTTGCCCGTCAGCTAAGAGCCGGTCTGCTAGGCCTTTGACCAGAACGATGCCCTCTGTTTCCCCCTCAATGAAGTTTTGGCCAGCGATAGGTTCAGCGTCACGCATAAAGCCAAACTGGCGGTCGCCCCTGTTTGAGGAGGTAAAGACGGGTAAGTTTTTTGCGCCGTAATTGAGCGTGATTTCAATGCCTGACGGGAGACGCAGTTCTGGCGACACGGAGACAACCTGTGGGATCTGTTTCAATTGCGCTACGATTTCTGGTGTAAGTGCTTGCTTTGGTTTTGGCTCAGCAAAGGGATCGAAGCTTTCTTTGTCTTGTTCTTCGTAGATGGCGTTGACAAAGATGTTTTCTAGGCCGATTGACTCAAAATTGCGCTGTACTTCACGCTGTACCCCGACGCCAAATGAGACCATCGCCACAAGGGTGATGATGCCAATCAGCACGCCTCCCGCCGTTAAAATATTGCGTACCGGGCGACGTTTGAGATTGCCTACAGCGGTGCGGATGATGTCGGACGGGGGGAGTTTTGTGTTCCGTAATTGGTAATCTGCAGCCCTGTTCACTGCAAGCTGCCCTCTGTTCACTGGCTCCTGTTCACTGTGGAGTGAGATTGACTCGACTTTCCCATCGCGCAGATGTACCACGCGGTCGGCATAGGCGGCCACTTCGGCGTCATGGGTGACGACGACGAGGGTGATGCCTTGTTCTTTGTTGAGCTGCTGCAAGAGTGTCATCATTTCTTCGCCGGTGGTTGAGTCGAGATTACCGGTGGGTTCGTCGGCAAGAATGAGGGCGGGATGGTGGATCAGGGCGCGAGCAACGGCCGTTCTCTGTTGTTCGCCGCCTGATAATTCAGTGGGGTAGTGGTCGAGCCGGTGCCCGAGACCAACCCTCTCTAGCATTTCTCTGGCGCGTGCCTGTCGTTCTCGTTGGCTAACGCCGGCTAATGTGAGGGGAACGGCGACATTTTCAATGGCTGTTAAACGCGGCAGTAAGTTGAAGCTTTGAAAAACGAAGCCGACGCGGTGACGGCGATGCGCAGTTTGTTCCTGGCTGTCGGCGCTGTGGAGAGGCAGGCCATCGATCCAGAGTTCGCCATCAGATGGATGATCTAAGCCGCCCAGGAGGTTGAGCAGTGTCGATTTACCTGAGCCAGACGGCCCCACTAGCGCCACAAATTCACCGGGGGCAATAGTCAAGTCAATGCCGCGCAGCGCCCAAACTTTATCTTCGCCCCGTTCAAAGTGGCGTTTGAGGTTGTTGATTTGAATGGTTTTGTGCATGAGGAAAACAGGGATTGAAGATGGATGATTAAAAAATGCAGATCACCCATCTTCAACCTTTAATCATTTTGTTTTTAATCTTGAGTTTATTCAAGCGATTCGGCAATTGCTATTGCTTCGTCGCTTGTTAGTTGACCGCCGACCCAGTAGATGGTGTCGCCATCAGACCAGGTGAGCAGTGCCTGGTCGCCTGTTTCACTGGTGAAGAGTGTGCCTGCAAGACCGCGAACAGTGACGGGAATCCCTATGTCATCTCGTGCGGAGACGGCGCTGGCTGGTCCTTGAGAAACGGTGAAGGAACGGCCGTTCGCCCGATGGTAACGCTGCACAAGGGCACCGCGCACGAGCATTGTGTTGACGTAACTTGCGTCGTTGGGCAAGCTTGTTGGTGACAGGAGATGCAGGTTGGCGGCTTCTTCAGGTGTCAGTTCTTGGGGTTTGATCTCTTCCAGGGTCAGTACCTCTGCGCCTTCGGGGATGGTGAAGGTGAACAGGTTGGCCTCAATGCCCTGATTGATTTCTAGCAAGGTGGCGGTGGCGGAGCCGGAGCCTATCATGCCTTCGGCGTATTCTACAGCAAGGGGGGCACCATCTTCAGGGCGAATGTAGACGCGCAGGAAACCGCCAGCGGCGCCTAGTTCGCTTGGCATTTGCTCAGGAATGGGAATGAGCCGCAGCCCGTGGGCGTTGGTTGTCCCAATTTGCTGGTCGGCGATGCGCTCGGCGGTGAAGTATTCTAGCAGTTTGTCGACGGTTTCTTCTGGCGTTTCTGAGTGTATTGTTTTTTCAGGATTGAATTCTGCAAAATCCTTGTCTGCCAGGTATGCTGCCATCATGTCAGCAGCTTCTTCAGCTGTGCTGACTAGCACTTTGTTCTCGGCGGGATTGTACATCCAGAAGTTACTGCCATCGGAAACGGCCGTTATGCCTACGAATTCAGCTTCACTGGCATCTAAAACTTCCACCCGGAAGGAGGGCGGTGTCTCCTCGTCTTTACTGAACTTGCCCCATATTTCCATGGTGCCGGTGGCAGATTTTTCAGGTGTTGTCATTGTAAAGGTGGCTATGGCGTGACTATCTGTGGTGGCTTGCATGGTTTCGATAGCTTGGCGCATGAGATCTTTGGCGCTGGGTTGCAGGGCAAATGCCACCAGGGCGGCGCTGGTGATGAGGACGACGATGGCTAAGGCGATATAAGTTTTTTGATTTCGCATTTGATTTACCTCCTTATTTATGAAGCGCAATAGTGGGAACTTGGTTTATTGTAAAACGTTTATCTTCTAAACACTATCTCTAACGTATTTGTGACACGATTTATTAAGGGAGTTTTCAGCTGGGGAGTGTCTAGTGAGCAATGACCAAGAACTAACGCTTGCTTTTGTCTTTGGTTATGGGGCAAAATCAGAACGCGCGGTGGCGGAAACGGCCGTTTACTATTGTGCCGTCGATGTGGACATCTAGCAGGTTTGCGGGTGGCGTTTTGAAGATGTTGCGGTCGAAGATGGTGAGATCGGCGAGTTTGCCGGGGGTGATGGAGCCTTGATCTGTTTCTTGGCCGCTGGTGAGGGCGGCGCCCATAGTGAAGGCGTGAATTGTTTCATGGAGGCTGAGTTTTTGTTCGGGGTGCCAGCCTGCTTGGCCTGGGGAGCCATCGGGACGGCAGCGAGTGACGGCGGCGTGGATACCGCGAATGGGTTCGATGGGTTCTACCGGGGCATCTGAGCCAAACACAAGGGTGGTTCCGTTGTTGAGCATGGTGCGCCAGGCGTAGGCATATGGGGTGCGTTTGCCCCAGTATGTCTCGGCCATGCTGATGTCTGAAGTGGCGTGGATGGGTTGCATGGAGGCGATGAGGTTTAACTCAGCCAGGCGATGGAGATCGGCTGGGTGGAGGATTTGTACGTGTTCGATGCGGTGACGCAGGGGAATGGTTGATGCTGGTGTGGTGGCGGTGGAATCTTTAATCTTGGCTCGCTGCTTTTCTGCTTTTCTGACTGCTGCATACACGTCCAGCACATCATGGTTGGCGCGGTCGCCGATGGCGTGGATGGTGGCGCTAAGTCCGGCTGCGCTGGCTTCGCTGACCCGAGCGTGCATCTCTTCTTTGTCGGTGACCACGATGCCTCGATTGTCTGGTTCTCCTTCATATGGTTCGATCATGGCGGCGGTGCGGGGGCCTAGAGCGCCATCGGCAAAGAGCTTGACGCCGCCGATGCGCAGCCAGTTGCTGCCAAAGCCGGAGCGTAAGCCTATACCGATGGCGTGTTCCAGCCGGTAAACGGGGATGTTTTTGATGAAGCGTAGGCCGAGTTCTCTGTTGTGATGCAGGATTTGCAGAGCTATGAAGCAGGAACGGCCGTCAAAGTCGTGGAGGCCGGTGAGTCCTGCTTGCCAACATGCTTCTTGGGCTGGTTTCATCGCTTGCGCTAGTTCATACGCTGTGGGGCGAGGGATGTGTTGGGAGACTAATTTGATGGCTTCTTCGAAGAGGATGCCGGTGGGATTGCCAAGTTCGTCGCGCTGGATCTTGCCGCCAGGAGGATCGGGTGTTTCGGCGGTGATGCCTGCGTGGTGCAGGGCTTTGCTGTTGACCCAGGCGGCGTGTCCGCTTTTGTCGGGCAGACAGGCGGGGCGGTCGGGACATACGGAATCGAGGGCGGCTGCGGTGGGGAAGGCCTGGTCTGCCCAATCATTTTGGGACCAGTTGCGCCCTTGGAGCCAGGTTTCGGTGTTTTGGGAGCCGAGGGCGGCTGCCTGTGATTGGATGCGGTGGAGGGCGTCTTGGAGGCTGGTGGTGTTGTGGAGCTGAACACGTTGTAGATGCAGGGAGAAGTTTTGGAAGTGGACGTGGGCATCGACGAGACCTGGGGTGACGGAACGGCCGTTTAGGTCGATCCATTCGCCGTTTTTGCTGAGCAGTGCTTTCATGGCGTCGTTTGTGCCGGTGGCGAGGATACGATGGTGGCGTATGGCGATGGCGGTGGTGGTGGGATTGGCGGGATCCATGGTGTGGAAACGGCCGTTTGTGAGGACGAGTGTGGCACTCATGGGATGCTCCTTGGCTTTGTCTCTCAACTTGTTGATTTTACTTTAGTTAATTGTCTTGCCGGATCGCTATAAAAGCAAATGGGTAAAGAGGGTTGTGGCGTGACTATTTTCCTAGCAAATGGGTGAGAAATTTATGTGAACATGCTGTTGTCAAATATGAATACGCGAGTATTATTTGGGCATGGCTACTTCCTTTAATTCTGGTGTTTTTAGTCTTGAAAATGTATCTCTAACGGCTGTGAAGGCGTTTAAGGCTGGCAGTCAGGCGGCTGGTAAGCAGGAATTTGTCCGGGCAATCACTTATTACACAACTGCTTTGGCGTGTGAGGGCACGGATGAGATTTTCAAGGCGCGGACGCATGAATATCGTGGACAATGTCATTGGCTGATGGGGCAGTTTGCGGAAGCTGAGGCGGATTATCGGGCTGCACTGACTGTAAGTTCTGAGCAGAATCAGATTGCTCGTGCCCGGGTGCGCTTGGGTGAGTTGGCAGATTTTCGTGGTGATTATGAAACGGCCGTTTCTCTTTACCAACAAGCGTTGTCGGAAGGCATGCAAACTTCAAATTTGCTTGTCATTGGTCGGGCTCACCGTGGCTTGGGGATCCTTAATCGTAAAAAGGGGAATACAGACCAGGCGGTGGCTGAACTGACGCAGGCCTTAGCTGTTTTCCGGGAAGCGGGTGAAGCGCGGGAGCAAGCGCGTGTGTTCACCAGTTTAGGGCGAACGCGCCATGCACGAGGGGAGTACCAATTTGCGCTTTCTAGTCACAATGAAGCCTTGACTATTTTAGAATCTCTCCATGATCAGTGGCGGATGGTGCAGGTGTTGAATGACATTGGAGAGTGTCATCAGGCTCTTTATGATATTGAAACGGCTCGGGTTTATCATGAAAGAGCGTTGTCGTTAGCCAATCATTATGAATCGCATCTTATCAAACCTGAGGTTCTGCGAAACTTGGGTGTTGATTTGGTGGAGTTGGGTGACGTTAACATTGGGATGGTTTATCTGGAAGAGGCGTTGGAGTCAGCTAGATGTTTTGGTAATCGGGAACAAGAAGCTCTGGCTTTGTACCATTTAGCTCGGGCGTATTTATGTGTTGGTAATATGGAGCAAGCGCGTGAAGTGGTGGTGGCGCTACAAGAGGCTGCTGAAGATATTAATGCGGATCGTTTCCGGGCATTGGGTTTATTTGTGCAGGGTGAACTGTGTTATCAAGAGGATAGACAGGAGGAAGCGGTTGTTGCTTTGAATGCGGCGGCATTGGCTGCGCAAACGGCCGTTGACCGCGGTGTGTTGTGGAAGCTGCATGCTACTATGAGCCATGTGGTGTCCACGGAGTCTATTGCCTCGGTACATCGCATGATTGCTGCGGAGTTTATCCGGCAAACGGCTGAACCGCTTCAAGATGCCCACCTGAAGCATGGATTTGTTCACGCCCCGCCGGTAGTGGCTATCCTGCAAGCGGTTGGAATTGAACCAGACGAACTATAAATCTCCCCATTTTCTCTAAAATTGATACGAAATTACTCCTGCCGTTTGCTGGTTGTTGTTGTATGATTAGGTAACGGCCGTTTTGCGGCTGTCTCCTGAATATTTGTGGAAGGTTTTTCATGATTCTTTCCTTAAGCAAATGGTTTGCTTCCGGCTTAGGATTGATGATTAAGCAAAATAGGGAACTGTATCATCAGTGTCAAGGAACGGTAGGGAAATGATTTTGTTGTATGATTTAATTTTTGTTCCTTATTGGTTTTTTTGATTGGGATGGTCATCCTGTTTTTGGGCATTAATTTACTCTTTCCGAATGGTTACCCTTTTCCTGGCATGACAAGGTGAGGCTCTGTGGGCAGCTAGTTTGCGACAAGTCTGCCACATTTGATGATTGTGATGGTGCTTTGGGTATCACGCCTATTTTCATGAGGATGGTCTTGCAGGGAAGGCAACAGGTAGTTTATTCACGTTAGGAGGATGAGGTTTGAAGGTGATAACGGCCGTTTTTAACTGGTTGGCTGAACGGTTACGAGATTTGAGCATGTGGCCCATCAATTTGGTGCGAGATTTCCCCGTGCGTGTGACGCGATTAGCCAGGACGGTGTGGGGGGGCATAGGGGGGATCATCACTTTTTTGCCATCTCTGGTGCGAGCCGCAGCAGGTGGTAATTTGGGGGATTGGTTCCCAGGACGGGTGGGGCGGTTTTTTAACTGGTTCCATCTTTTTCTAACGCAAATCTTCGACCTGTGTGGTGGGCCAGAGCTGGGTGAATTTGTGCTGCACTTTTTTGCGCGTACCACGCCCTTGACCAGTGCTGAAATCGCTATGATTTCTGGTGTTTTAGGGGAAGATGCCCTCCGATTTGGCGATGTGCGGGTGGTTGAGGGTGGCCTTTTTGATTGGATCTTCAAAATGAATGGGAATCTGGCTTTTGCCACCTGGCATTCTATCAACTTGCCCAGAACTGGAGGGCACACACGCAAAAATTTACCGATTGTGGTGCATGAATTGACTCATGTTTTTCAATATGAAAATGTTGGTTCTCGCTATTTGGGCGAAGCAATTTATATGCTCATCAAAACGAAGCGGGATTGTTACAATTACGGGGGGGGCACAGGTTTGCAGGATGCGTGTGCCGTGGGCAAATGTTATTGTGATTTTAATCGAGAACAACAAGCGAAGATCACACAGGATTTTTATGATTTAACAACACAGGGCAAGGACGTAACGGCCTATGAACCGTTTATCACCCAGGTACGCGCCAGGGAAATTTGAGTTTAAGCTGATAACTGTATTGGTACTAGGATCCCTGCCTTTCCTGGCAGCATGTGGTGCCTGGCGTGAGTCGCCGCCTGCTGAATTGGATCAATCCCCACCTCCCATTGTTGTGGAAAAAACGATTATTGAGACGGTTGTGTTGGAATCGCCTGAACCTGAGGAACGGCCGTTAACTAAGGATCTTGTGGTCTGTTTGGGAGAGGAGCCGGATTCCTTATATCGGCATGGGCGGCTGTCACGGGCAGGAGTGGCGGTGCAGCAAGCTATTTATGAAAATGATTTTACCCGTTTCTCGTGGGAGTATCAGGCGCATGGCCTGGAAAAGCTGCCAGACTTTGGTGATGGCGACGCCTGGGTAAGCGAGGTGGTGGTTGCTGAAGGCGACCGTGTTGTGAATGTTGCCGGTAATGTGGTGGTGTTGGTGCCTGGTGAAATGGTGCAGACTGCTGATGGGGAAACGGCCGTTTTTGATGGCTCTCCGTTGTCGATGCGCCAAACGAGTGCAGAATTCACGTTGAAACCCCGCCTATGGGCAGATGGCGAGCCAGTGACTGCCGCAGATTCTGTCTATAGTTATGAACTAGCCGGGTCAACGGGCACGCTCGCCGTGCGTGATAAAGTGCTGCGCACAGCAAGGTATGAAGCCCTGAATGATTTATCTGTGCGTTGGACAGGGCTGCCCGGCAATCGGGATGCGCTCTATTTCACAAATTTTTGGGAGCCAGTGCCTAAACATGTGTGGGGGGAACATGATCCTGTTGGCATTCCCACATCAGAGATGGCCGCGCATTATCCCTTGGGGGATGGCCCCTTCCAAATTGTCAATTGGGAGCCAGGGCAGTATATCTACTTAGAACCAAATCCCCATTACTATCTTGCAGATCAAGGTTATCCATATTTAGACAGCCTGACTTTCCGCTTTGTTTCAGACGGGGATCAGTTAGCGGCTTTCTTGTTAAATGGCGAGTGTCACATTGCCACGCAAGATGCGCTGCGCTCTAACCAGGTGGATTTTCTAACGGAAGCGGCAGCGGTTGGTTTGCTGCAAGTGCCATTTACCACGGGGACGGTGTATGAGGCGATAAATTTTGGCGTGGATTCCTGGGATGGGTATGGGGATGGACAGGGCAGGCCAGATTGGTTTGAAGATGTTCGTGTGCGCCAGGCGCTGACGATGTGTATTGATCGGCAGGGAATGGTGCATGATTTTCTAAACGGCCGTTCTCAAGTGATGCATAGTTATTTGCCCGAAACTCACCCATTTTATCCAGAGGATATGGCTGAATGGCCTTATGATGTCCAACGCGCTAACGCCCTGTTAGATGAAGCAGGCTACCGAGATATCAATGGGGATGGCTATCGCCAGGATCCCCGCACCGGCAAGCTGTTTCGCTTCACCATTACCACCACAGACCTCTATCAACTCAACCGCCAGATCGTGAATCGGGTTGCTGACAATTTGAGACAATGTGGCGTTGTGGTTAACACAGATATTTTATCTTCTGAAAATTGGTATGCTGGTGGTGAAAACAGCAAGTTATTTGGGCGTCGTTATGATTTAGGGCATTTGGCGCTGCCCATTCGCCAGGAACCCTATTGTGAACTATTTGCTTCCTGGGAAATTACGGGGCCAGGAGGTGTTGTTCATCCTGGAACTGGTCAGGTGTACACTGGTTGG
>PDQY01000038.1 GCA_002746795.1 Chloroflexota bacterium
ACTCAACCTAAAACGTTGGCAACAAGGTTTATTCTGGGCAATGCTTTCACCTGTTTTTTTGGGGATTATTCCAATTTTTGCCAAAGTCGCCTATGGTGCAAATGTCAATGTTTTAACAGTGGTAGCCTTCCGCACCCTGTTTGCTGCGATCACACTTTGGCTTGGCATGATTTTATTTGCCAGACATTACATTCGCAGTTCTTCTCCAGCCATTATGAGCAGCATGCTGGCTGGAGCCATCAACGGCATTGGCTCTTTATTCTTTTACGCCAGTTTAAGTCACATTGACGCCTCATTAGGGCAGCTGCTCAATATCAGCTATCTGATTTTTGTCACAATTTTCTTGCGGATTGTCGGCCACTCAATATCTTGGCTCACCTTGTTTCGTACAAGTTTAGCCATATTTGCCATGTATTTGCTCACTATAGGGGGAGTGGGAACCCCAGATTGGGTGGGGGTGGGCATGATGCTCATCGGCGCCATGACTTATGCCATTCAGCTTGTTTTGGGTCAACGAATCATGTATGATATTCCCGCTCCTACCATGACGCTCTACGCCATCACAGCCATGGCGCTGGTGGTCACAATCCCCTGGTTACTTTTTCCTTCGGATTTAACGGCCGTTTCCACTGTAGGCTGGCAGGCTGTGTTCATGATGGGCCTGGTAACCGCTCTTTCTCGACTGACCCTTTTCCTGGGAGTAAAGAGCTTAGGCAGCATGCAAACCGCCTTGTTAGGCATTTTAGAAGTCATTGTCAGCATCGTTTTAGCTATCATCTTCCTGGGTGAACAGTTAACGGCCGTTCAGTGGCTTGGCGCCTTGCTCATCTTATTAAGCGTGCTGCTCGTCCGGTATGAACGCAATATGCCCAATTTCATCGACTGGTGGCGATTACTCTGGCGCTTTCGCTTGCCCAAACGGTAAGTGCGCCTCCATCAATCAGTGACAGAATTGATCGATATGCTTCACATAACCTTTACCCAGGAAAAACGAAGGATTGCAAAACATGATGAACACTCAAACCATCTTTGGGACAGAGGCATTCACCCAACTTTCCCCCGAATGGGATTCTCTAGCAAAACAGGGGATCACCAACACCCCATTTCAAACATTAGCCTACCAGGAATCATGGTGGCGAAATTTACACCCCGACAACGGCCGTTTAATCACCATCACCGTGCGCAGCGACAACCATGAGCTGATCGCCATCGCTTCACTTTACCACGATAATGGCACCATCCACTTTAACGGCTGCGTCGAAGAAACAGACTACCTGGATCTCATCACCACACCTGAACACGCAGAAACCGGCTGGACGGCCGTTTTTGAAGCATTGCATCATCCAGAATTCCCCCACTGGCACACCATGGAACTGTGCAACATACCCGCCGCCTCCCCCAGCCGTTCGCTGGTGGCTGCGCTCGCTAAAAAACACAACCTGTCATGCCAGGAAGATATTTTTGAAGTGTGTCCCATCATTCCTCTTCCCGATTCATTTGCAGCCTATCTAGCACAGATAGACAGCAAACAACGCCGCGAAATCAAAAGAAAATTGCGCCGCGCCAATGGCGCTGAAGCTCAATTCGTCATCATTAACCCTGAAGATGATTTAGAGCAAGCTGTCAATGAATTCTTAAATCTCTTGCAGCAAAGCACCTTTGAAAAACGAGATTGGCTCAACCAGGGACGTCGAGCCGTTTTCCACGAAACAGCCCAAGCCGCCATGAAAGCGGGCACCCTGCAGCTCATGTTTATAGAAGTAGAAGGCCACAAAGCAGCAACCCTATTCAACTTCGATTACAACAACCGCATATGGGTCTACAACTCTGGTTTAGCACCCGAAGCCTTTGGACAATTGAGCCTGGGCGTGGTACTTACCGCCAAAGCAATTGAATGGGCCATCGAAAACGGCCGTTCCGAATTCGACTTCTTACGCGGAAACGAAACCTACAAATACCGCTTTGGCGCCAAAGACACCGAAATATTCAAAATAACCTTGCGAAAATGACGAATGATGAACGCGAAACGATAAAAAATCCGCCACCGCATTCATCATACAAACGAGAACTTACCTTGAACTGTCGTACACCTATCAAACGTGTCACCATCCTCTCCGTCCACACCTGCCCATTAGCCCTGCTAGGCGGTAAAAAAACAGGTGGCATGAACGTCTACGTGCGCGATTACAGCCGCGAACTGAGTCGTCAAGGCATCCAGGTTGATGTCTTCACCCGATCCCAAGACGATTGCCAGCCGATGATCAAGCATGATCTCGGCTACGGCGGACGAGTCATTCACATCCCCGCAGGTCCCGAAAAACCAATCCCCATCGCCCACATCATCAACTATCTTGATGAATTTGTCGCTGGTGTGCTAGCATTTACCAACGAAGAAGGCATCAAATACGATCTCATTCACAGCCATTACTGGCTCTCTGGCTTAGTCGCCGAAAAACTGCGCGATGTGTGGGGCATTCCCTTTGTCCACATGTTCCACACCTTAGGACATATGAAAAATCGCATTGCCTTAAGCGCAAGTGAACGCGCTCCCCAAGAACGCATCGATGGCGAACATCGCGTCATACATGCCGCCGACCGGCTTATTGCCGCCACCCCAGCTGAAGAAGCACAGCTCAATTGGCTATACGACGCAAACATGAGTAAAGTGCGCGTGGTATCACCAGGTGTTGACTTAAAGCGGTTCAGTCCAATCCCCACAGCCCAAGCCAAAAAAGCCGTTGGTATTCCGTGCAGCAACAAAAACATCATCTTCGCCGGGCGCATTGAACCACTCAAAGGCGTAGAGACACTGCTTCGTGCCATGGCACTCATCCGCAATAGACATCCCGAACTCATCCAGCAAGTTTGCGTGGCCATCATTGGCGGAGACCCCTGGGCTGAAACCCCAGATGCAGAGATGGCACGGTTACAAGAACTGCGTGCCGAACTAGGCATCATTGACACAGTCGCCTTTTTAGGAGCTAAGGATCAGGAAATCTTGCCCAACTATTACGCCGCTGCTGAAATGGTGATCATGCCCTCACATTACGAAAGCTTTGGCATGGTAGCTTTAGAAGCAATGGCGATGGGCACGCCGGTAATCGCCTCAGAAGTCGGCGGGCTGGCTTTCCTGGTACGTGACAACGAGAATGGCTTTCATGTGCCCTCCCGCGACCCCGAAGCCCTGGCAGATCGCATCTACCGCCTGCTCACAGATGAAGCTTGCCGGGATCGTCTAGGGTGTCAGGCACGGTATTATGCCCTCCAGTATGACTGGGAAATTATCGTGCAGCGGCTGTTGCGGGTGTTTGAAGAAGTGGTGGCGCAAAAGAAAAGTGCCAAGGAAAAGCACCCAGGGAAAACGGCCGTTTGTTGTGTTTAAAACAACTCGTCTTACGCCACACATCCACTGCTACCGGATCACCTCAAGTCCAGCCAAATAAGGACGTAAGACCTCAGGCACCACAATGCTGCCATCTGCCTGCTGATTATTCTCCATAATCGCAATCATAACGCGAGGCAGCGCCAGGCCACTGGCATTCAGCGTATGGCAGAAGCGCGTCTTACCACCTCCCGCGGGACGATACCGGGCATTCGCTCGACGCGCCTGAAAGTCAGTACAGTTGCTCGCTGAGCTAACCTCTAACCATTCACCACAACCAGCTGCCCACACCTCGATGTCGTAAGTCTTGACCGAAGCGTAACTAATATCACCCGTCGCCAACTCCAGCACCCGGTATGGAAAACCCAACGCCTCACAGATATCAATCGCCTCTTGCTTCAATTCCTCCAAAGCCTCATAGCTCGTTTCTGGGGTGGTGTAGCGATACATCTCCACTTTATCAAACTGGTGACCGCGCTTGATACCACGCACATCTTTGCCCGCGCTCATCTTTTCACGACGGAAACAAGGCGTATACGCCACATACTTGATCGGTAAATCATCCTCTTCCAAAATTTCGTCGCGGTGCACATTGGTTAGCGCAACCTCAGCCGTGCCCAGAAGCATAAAATCTTCTTCCGCATCCCGATAAATGTTGTCAAAGAATTTTGGCAGTTGCCCAGCTGTCTCAAAATTTACCGAACGCACAATAAAGGGCGGATAAATTTCTTCGTAACCATGTTGCTGCACATGGTAATCGAGCATAAATTGGATAACGGCATGTTGCAAACGCGCCCCGGCGCCCCTCAACAGATAAAAACGGCTGCCGCTCAGCTTGACGCCGCGCTCAAAATCTAAAATGCCTAATTCTGATCCCAAATCCCAATGCGGCTTCGGCTCAAAATCAAACTGCGGAATCGGCGCACCTTGCGGGTCGTGGATAACATTGAAGCTCTCATCAGGCCCCACAGGTGTACTCTCGTGTGGGATATTAGGCACCCACAACATGTTTTTGCGCAATGCTTCTTCCACCTCGCGCAGTTCCTCATCCAGCCCGGCAATATGGTTACCGATTTCCCGGGGTTTTGCTTTGGCGGCTTCAGCATTCGCTCGCATCATCGCCACTTCAGCTTGCAGTTCAACAACCGGCCGACCCACATCTTGACCCGCTTCTGCCTGCTTCAGCATCGCCTCTTTTTTCTTGAGATCACCCATCACCCGACCAATCTGCTTCGAGGCTTCATTTCGTTGACGGCGCAGCTCTTCAACTTCTCGCAATATTTCTCGGCGGCGTTTATCTCCCGCCACAATTTCATCGATAGGCGAAATATCATTGCGCTTAGCAACTTGTTCTTTCACCCATTCTGGTTTTTCGCGTATCACGTTAATGTCTAACATTTTTGTCTAGTCCTTTAATTTTTTAGTCAAATCGTCAATCCCAATCGTCACTCGTCAAGCCAAAATTATCAATAAAATTGCGGCAAAGGCCGCAGATTCAGGCAGGCCAGTTAGATACACATGTCTATTGCCTAATCTTTTTGCTACCCAGTCCAATGCTGTATTCATCATGCTGGCTGCTGCCTTTAAAGCAAAAATTCCCTCGCCTATTCAGGACGAGAGAACCCGTGGTGCCACCTGTGTTTATCAGTAACCGGTTGTCGGTAATAGGTTTTACCGTTCACTGAATACTGACCTCAAAAACGCTATAACGGGCGAACCCGGAGTGTCTTAATCGCTGCGTTTGCTTTCGACATCGGCTCCGGAGTGGATTTCTGTTTGGGGATTATTGGCTTGCACCTGCCGCCAACTCTCTAAAAACCTGACCAAACTTACTTTTCTCCATCACGGCCGTTTTCTATCAAAGTATGCCTGGCATTATAGCGGTGGGGAAAACGGCCGTCAACTATTTGGAGACAGGTCGTCACCAAAGTAACTGATTGCGGCGCTGATCCTTGGCCACAACAGGCTTGCCTCACCCGGCACAGCCAAGATATGTGTATGCCCTTTGACATCGCTGGCTCCCACTCCTGGAGCTGCGCTCCCCGTTTCTGGCTGAGCTAACAGCCATTCACCTAATTCAGGCTCCAAAATTCCTTCTTTTCTCAATCCCCGATGGCCAACGCCACCGCGCCCCACAACGGCGCATCATCAGCAAAAGCGGCAGGGACAACCTCAAAATGAACTTCGGGCAAAGCCGTTTCTTGAGCAGCCTGGCGCACTGTCTGCCACCACTTCTCCCCCGATTTGGTGACGCCACCACCCAAGATAAATTGTTGGGGATTGAGGAGGTTAGCTGCGTTGCCAATCCCCACCCCCAATGCTTTAGCCCCTCGAAGCAAAATACGCTCGGCATCGACATGCCCATTTACCGCCAGTTCCGCTAATTCCTTCCCAGTCACTTCCATATCAGGGTGCAAAGCCATAAAATCCTGCGCCATGTATGGTCCAGAAGCCAGGCGTTCAACACACCCTCGTTTACCACACAAGCAGACAGGTCCATTTGGCTCGACAACGGTGTGTCCAATTTCACCAGCCATGCCAGCGTGCCCACGCCAGCAACGGCCGTTCAGCACCCAACCGCCGCCCACACCTGTACTCACCGTCACATAAAACAAACTGTCTACGCCACGCCCAGCGCCAAAGCGCCACTCCCCCAACGCCGCCACATTGGCATCATTATCCACCTGCACGGGGGCTGCAAATTCCTCAGTCAACATGTCGCGCAAGGGGATATTCTCCCAACCAGGCACATGGTGCGATAACCTCACTATCCCCGCATGGTAATCTACCGGGCCACCGAAACTAACACCAACAGCAAACGGCCGTTCTCCTGACAACAACTGCTTCCCCAAGGCAATCATCGTCTCAATATCAAACTGAGCGGCGCCATCTTCAGGCGAAAACACCCGCTCTCGTGCCAGCCAGTGAGGGGAATCCTGCTCCAACTCAGTTACCGCTGCCACAGCGGCCGACAATTTCGTGCCTCCAAAATCCAATGCCAGAATACACTCGTTCATTTTGCTCCTCTGCTCTCCAGGTTTAGTTGTCAGATACCGTTATTTTGCACCAATTTTTAAATTTGTTCGAGAACATCGGGCAGTTATCACACAACACTTTCCCTCTTTTCTGGCAATTCTCCCCTCCACTCGATACAATCAGCTCATGAAAACGGCCGTTGCCACCCACAATCTTTACGACTACACTCGTCCCCAACTCACACAGCTTCTCACTGAATGGGGCTATTCAAGCTTTCATGCCCACAAACTGTGGCAGGCTCTCTACGTCACCCAGTCACAATCGCTATCCGAAATAAACTTGAGGGATGATTTACGGCTCAAACTAGAGAATGACACAAGAATTGGAACATTAGCCACAGAAACGGCCGTTGTCAGCAACGATGGCCTCACCCAGAAATTCCTACTCAAACTAAGCGATCATGAAACCATTGAAACCGTCCTCATGAGCTTCACCGGACGTGATGGCACCCCCCGAGCCACCGCTTGCATCAGCACCCAAGTCGGTTGTGCCATGGGCTGCGTTTTCTGCGCCACCGGCCAAATGGGCTTCACCCGCCATCTCACCCCAGGTGAAATCGTCGCCCAGGCCTTGCATACCAACAAAATCCTCAAACAAAACAACCAACGGCTGCGCAATATCGTCCTGATGGGCATGGGAGAACCGTTGCACAACTACGAGGCGACAATGGCCGCCATCGACATTTTAACCGATCACAAAGGGTTAGCCCTGGCTCCCAAACACATCACCCTCAGCACCGTCGGCGTAGTGCCTGGCATCTTACGTCTGGCAGACGACAAAAAACGCCCCGTGCGCCTGGCAGTGAGCCTGCACGGAGCCACCGATACAGAACGTCAAGCATTGGTCCCCTTAGCCCGTCGTTGGCCACTGTCTGCCCTAATGGCCGCCTGCCACACCTACAGCCAAAAGCGCGGCCGGCGCATCTTCTTCGAGTGGACCCTCATCGAAGGGGAAAACGACACCCCTGAGCAAGCTCACGCTTTGGGCAAACTGTTGCAAGATTTAGATGCCCACGTCAATCTCATCCCTCTCAACCCCACAGGCGGCTACAACGGCCAGCCCACCCGTTCTGAAACGGTTAAAAAATTTCAACAAATCCTGGCAGCTTACAACTTGCCCAGCACCGTGCGCCAACGACGCGGCATTGATATTGCTGCTGGCTGCGGACAATTAAAAAGTATAGCCACGTCCATAACGTAAATTACCTTTATATAAAACTGTAAACCAAAACAATTACTGCTTGGCATAAACTTGGTATACTGGGAGATGTGAGTAATAGGTGACAACCGCTAACTAAAAATGAACAATCGATAATCAATTTTTCCAACATCCTATCCTCATCGGAGCTTTTATGTCAGATACGCTAACAGGCCAAACCATAAGCAAATACCAAATTCTTGAAAAACTAGGCCGTGGCGGCATGGCTGAGGTCTACAAAGCTTATCAAGAAAATTTAGACCGTTACGTCGCCATTAAGTTTATGCACGCCTTCTTGGTCAGCGAACAAGATTTTCTGCAACGATTCAAACGTGAAGCGCGGGCAATGGCAGCCATGAATCATCCCAATATTGTGGGCGTCTTCGACTTTGATGCTTACAAGGAAGATTCTTACTATTTGGTGATGGAATACATTGCTGGTGGCACTCTCAAGCAGCGTTTAGAACAATTAGCCCAAGAACAAGAAGGAATGTCCCTCAACAAATCCATTCAAATTAGCTATCAAGTCGCTGACGCATTAGATTATGCCCATAATCGAGGCATGATCCATCGTGATATCAAGCCAGCCAATATCATGCTGGATGACAATGACAAGGCGCTGTTGACAGATTTTGGCATTGTCAAGATGATGGGTGGACAAACTATGGCCTACACCATGACGGGCGCTTTGATTGGCACCCCATCATATATGTCCCCAGAGCAAGCGATGGGTGAAGCCGGAGATAAACGCGTCGATATTTATGCGTTAGGGGTTCTGTTGTTTCAAATGACGACTGGACAACTGCCTTACACAGCCGATACGCCGTTGGCAGTCATTATGAAGCATGTGAATGAGCCGGCACCAGAACCGGCTACCTTTAATCCCAATGTGCCGATTGGCTTGCAAAATATCATCCTGAAGGCGATGGCCAAAGAGCCTGACAAGCGGTATCAAACTGCGGGTGAAATGGCACAAGATTTACGCGCTATCCAGCAAGGTTCCCCCCGCGACGCTGCGGTTTTAACAGGCACAACGGCCGTTGTTCCCCAAAGGGATGCAGGGCAAACCCCACCAGCCGGAAGCCTGGACGACACCAGCCAGGCTGTTACAGCTGCCTCAGCCACCGTGTTTAATCTCGACGCACACATCAACCCTCCCACCTTTGAAGGCGTCCCCTTGCCTGCC
This sequence comes from Chloroflexota bacterium, assembly GCA_002746795.1. Taxonomy (GTDB): domain Bacteria; phylum Chloroflexota; class Anaerolineae; order Promineifilales; family Promineifilaceae. The sequence goes on from PDQY01000038.1 coordinate 8,802, forward strand.
CAGCCACCAGCCGCCACACCACCAACAGAGGTAAAAAAGAAACGCTTTCCCTGGTTGTATGTGAGTATCATCATCTTAACTCTTATTCTTCTCGGGGGAACGGCCGTTGTCCTCAACCAGTTTAACCGTAATAATCCCAATGGTGCGGCTGTTAACGTGACGACCACGCCCACACAAACACCAAAACCAAAAGAGACGCCAGACACAGAAGCCACCATATCAGCTGCTATCTTACTAACGGAAGAAAGCAAGCCGACAGATGAACCAAAAGAAACTGCCGCCACTGCGACTGCTACCTCCACCGCCACACCATCCAGGACACCAAAGCCGACCATCGATCCCACCGTGGCATTCTTAGAATCCTGCACCATGGATATACTTCTGGTGAACACCTACACCTACACCAACGAGAACTTTGAGGCAGCGCCAATAGGCCGGAAATTCCCCATCAATTGGGTACTCGAAAATAGCGGTACATGTCCTTGGCCAGAGGGTGCGGTATGGCTATTTGATAGCGGCGAAGAATTTAGTTTTGACGGGGATCCCATCCCTGTAAAACCTTTAGCGCCAGGCCAACAAACCACCATCTCAACGCAGTTTACCGCTCCATCTAAAGTCGGTAACTATCAAAGCACCTGGAAACTTGTTGATGCAGAAACGGATGAAACGATAGGCGCCGCCCTGGAATTTACCTTAAACATATATGTTGAAGCTACCAGTACCCCAGCCCCGACAAACACACCGAGCGCACCACCCACAGCTGAGGCCACAGCAACGGTTGAACAACCGCTTGACCTGATTTACGTGGTCAACAACTGTGAATATATTGGCAGTGAGTATCGCTGTCAGGTACAAATTACGCCTTATGGCGGCGGCGGCGGCCCTTACACCGTGTTTGTTTTTGATAACACGCAACCCGCAGAATACAGAGGCTCATTTCCCATTTATCATTTTGCAAAAGCACGCCGGTGCGCTGCCTATAACAATGAAATCGTAGCCATTGACGATGCCACAGCCACCCAAATTTCCAGGCAGCTATACATCGATCCAAACAATTACATCCCTGGTGGCTGTGTTGTCCCCTAGCCACAAAAAAGCCGCATTCTAATCCAGATGCGGCTTTTTTATTTAACTCTTTTTATCCGCAGATTTCACGGATGACACAGATTACCTAGCGCAGTACCACTTCTGTCCACGCTTCAATCCATTCATCTCGATGTGCATCAATTTCTGCTGGATCCACAGATGCGGATTCTTCTGGTATTTGCGCCCAATCTGTAAAAGCTTGAGGGAGTTCCGCTTTTTGATTTGCTGGGAAAACAAACATGTTCAACGGAATATCTTCTTGGAAACTGGGGGAAAGCAGATAATCCACAAATAATTCTGCCAGTTCACGATGTTTCGTTCCCTGCAAAATGCCCACAAATTCAATCTGCCGGAAGCACATACCCGAATCTACCAAACTGGCACTAGGAGATTCGTCCACGGGCGGATCAGCGTAAATAAATTCTGCCGGTGGGCTGCTGGCATATGACACGACTAACGGCCGTTCCCCATCACTAGCCACGGTAAAATGACCATAATAAGCATCTTCCCAGCCGTTCGTCACCAACACGTCATTGGCACGTAAGTCTGCCCAGAAATCCAGGTAAGTGTAGTCACCTTCGGTGCCAAATTCGCTTATCGTCGCCAATAAAAAGGCAAGCCCCGGGCTGGAAGTTGCCGGGTTTTCCACAACGAGCAAACTCTCATAGCGCGGGTCTGTTAGGTCACGCAAACTTGCTGGCGCATCAAGATTATTCTCAGCCAGCCACGCTTTATCATAGTTGATACACACGTCGCCATAATCGACAGGGAGCAAGGCATTGCTGCTATCTAGTTTCAGAGCATCATCAATGTCAGCTAAATTGGGAGAGTCATAAGCTTCAAATATCTCAGCAGCCAATGCCCGACCCAAGAATGTATTGTCCACGCCAAAAAACACGTCAGCCAAAGGGTTATCTTTGGCCAAAATAGCCTGGTTCAAGGCTGCTCCGGTATCACCAGAAGGCAGCAAAGCAATTTTGACATTATGCTCTTCTTCAAAGGCCAGTAACACTTCCTCGCTAACGGCAAAGCTATTATGGCTCATCAGGGTAAGCTCCACGGGCTGTTCATCCTCTTCAGGAACGGCCGTTTCTGGCTCAGGCACCTCTTCTGCGGGGTTTGCCCCCGATGCATCACAAGCCACCAACCACATGCACACCGTCAACAACAATAAAAATTTTTTCACATTTCACCTCTTTTTATGATCCAAAGTATGGATACAAAGTAACTGTCCTGAAGCGACATCAACCGTAGCAGAAACGGCCGTCATCACATTGCTCACCCCCCTGGCTTCACCAAAAATCAGCACACTATTGGCCAACGGCCAGCGCAACCCAACCGTTGCCCGCACCAAAACATCCCCCCCAATAGGAATCAAAGAAATCGTATCTCCAGGCTGGCCCCAAATCCGGGATCTTGCAGTGATCAACCAAGCCCGCTCATATTCTTCAACTAACTGAATCGAGCTATCATGCAAATGAGGATGAGCCAACAGCAATACATTAGCCAACATCTGATCCACTCGCCCTCCTAACATCCCAAATAACAAAATATCTTCATCAAATTTCCGGGCATAAAGCAAAGCCAACTCAAGATCCGTCTCATCTTTAACAGGATCATGGTGCCGCATATCCACAGCACAAGTTTGCAGCCAAGTCAACACCTCTGCTGGCAACGAATCCATATCTCCAATGACAACATCTGGCTGCCATTGCAGGCGGTAGAGATGGCGGCACCCCCCGTCTGCCGCGATAATAAAAGTCGCTTCCTGCAAAAACGGCCGTGTCCAACAAACATCAGACATTTCACCATTAGCAAAAATCAACACACTCATGACACAATCCCAAATAAAAAAGCCACCCTAATTGGGTGGCTCGGCAGATTCAAAACAAAACCAATTCCTCCGCCGGCATTACCCGGATCAGGTTCACAGGTCGGCAACAAATTTGGTTACCCTCTCAGCCAGGCTAATCCCAGCTCCCTGATAGATTATCAAATTATAATGGCATTATAATCATATCCTTGCATTAGGCAAACTAAGTGAACCGTCTAGAGATAATTCCCCTTTTTACAGATGATCAGATCCCAATAAGCATTTAAGTTTAGAAAAATAAGGGGCATTTACGTGAAGTAAACACCCCCTCGATCAAGCAGTAGTAATATATATTCTCTATTTTGCATTCGATAAGTATTGATCTACTTTAGTTTTCCATTCAGGTTTAACTTGTTTATTTATGATAAACGGTATTGTAAATAACACTAAAGAAATTACAATAACCGCTATTGCATTATACATACTTGAATATACAAGCGTTAATATTATTGACCCTACTATAGCAAATAGTAAAACACCTACGATAAATTTAGCTCTGGTATTACTGCCTAAACTAAAAGGTCTATCTAAATCAGGGCTTTTTTCCCTAAGCTCAATAATACCAATTGCCATAATAACATATGCTGTCGAGTAAAGCACTGAAGTGGCATTTACCAACATTAAAAATGCATTATTTACTCCAGGGATTAAAAGGTAAAATCCTGCAAATATTGAAATGATAACAGCTTGTGTCAAAACTACGCTTGTAGATATTCCGTGAGAGTTCGTTTTCCAAAAATTAAATTTAGGTGGGTACAAACCTCTTCGAGCACTTGAAGTAATAGTCATGCTTGGCCCTACTGACCATGCAGACAATTGAACCAAAACACCCATTATAACCATAAGGCTAAATATATTTACCATAATTGTTGGTATGCCTAAAACTTTACAATACAATGCTATTGATTGAGCTATATTATCTAGTTCCATTTTACCTGCCGGAACTATATTTGATACCATAATTGCATTACCTATATTTAAAATAAATATAAATACTAAAGCTATCATCAGACCTTTGAAGAAACCCTTAACAGGGTCTTTCAATCTATTGGCATGTACTGCTGACATTTCAATTCCCGTAAATATAAACATTATGGGAGCTAAATACTGAAATACCTTCAAATCAGCTGTATCAGGTATTAATTTTGCCGCTTCAAACTGTCCTAAAACACTATTAGGCATTAAACCTACTTTTATTGTGGCCACAATACCTAGCAAAAGCATTGCGATCATAGGAATATAAACACCTAACCAAACGCCAATTTGTCCACCAATTTTAGCCATATCAAATTTAAAATTAAGAAGAGTGACAAACCAATAAACTATTATAATAGTCACAAAAGTAAACATATTGTTTTGACCAAGTTCAGGTTTACCAACGACTATTGCTATAAGTGGAGACAATGCTGATGATATCATAACCATACCTGGAAACATTTGAACCCACAGCAACCATGATGTAACAAAGCCCCATTTACTACTTAAAGCATTACTATTCCAAGCTTCCATTCCACCTGTCTCACCAGGGTACATTCCAGAGTATTCTCCAGCTATCATTGATATAGGTAAAGCATAAAAAATCACTGCTATAAGCATAAAACTTAACATTGTCCATCCAGTGGCTGCAACATCTGGAATATTCCTTATGCTCATAACTAAAGCACATGTCATTCCTATAAAAGTAAATTCACTTATTTTTAAATTTTTTTTCATTTTGCATCACCTCTTTTCAGTCTTGCCAATGTTTTCACTTTGACATCGTGTGCAGTGATTTACAATTATCTGAGCTATCATGCTTCTATGATGCTATCAGTCAAGGCTTTACCAATATTTCATTTAGTTTTTTTTCTATAGATTCCGTTATTGCTTTTGTATAGTAATCAAAAACTTTATCATCATTTAAATAAGGAGACAGAATACAAGCTCTAAGTAATGTTACTGAATGAACTCTATTCCATTCTTCTTTGTTTATTCCCATACTTTCAACAAATGGCAATGGTGAGTCACCATACCCGTCATAGTCAAAGATTGTATGAGATGTGATAAATCTATTATTGTATACATGTCCATCCATATATGATGAATAGTCGTACATTTTTTCATTTAGTTCATTTACTTCAGCCAAATTAGTAGTCCCTTTAACTTTAAAAGCCCAGTCTACCATATTGAAATCTGGATGATTAAGTGGGAAAACTTCAACCTCCTTTCCCTTTATATTAAATGTAATTCCGCTAATGTATTCTCTAAATTTTTGTGCAGCTTCTACTGAAGCGCCTATAAGCTTACCATAGCCTGTAATGTTCAGAGGAAGAACCCTATGAGCTGTCCAAACAGCGGCTGCAGTTGCTCCAGCTTTTGACCCTTCCAAAATATATGCACCTAAAAGGTTAGGAGCAGACTTCGTATTCTTTTCAAACACGTAAGAGGCAAAGTAGGAAATTATATTCCTCATATCCTTATGCTTTATAACTATACCGCCTGCTGCATAAGGTACATATCCCATTTTATGAGGATCTATAGTTACTGATTCAGCATATTTAATAGCTTTATAGCCATTATAAACTTCCTCTGAAATTTTTACAGGATACTTAAAAACATCATATTTCTTAAACATTTCATTAAGTTTGTCATATTCAACATAGTTGCTATCTTCATCTATAAATAATGTTCTTCCATAACCTCCATAAGCTGCATCTACGTGTAAGTAGAAATATACCCCTTCTTTCATGAGCTTATCTCTAAGCTCCACTATCTTGTGAACTTCATCAACTTGTCCTTCTTCTGTAGTCCCAACAACAGCCACTACACCTAAGATAGGGGTTTTATTTTCCACGCATTTTCTGATTTCATCCTCTAAAACATTAACATCCATTCTATAATTTGGATTTACAGGAATATTTACTATATTATCTAAACCTACTCCTGAAATATCCATTGCCTTTTCCCAAGAATAATGTTTAGTTTGTGGGACAAACCATTTACCTAAATCAGATATATGCTTTCCACTTCTAGAAGATGCAGCTTTTGTTTTATCTATTTCTTCAGGTGTAAAGGTCTTTAACATGTCCAGGGTTTCTTCAACAGACATGTTTAATAATTCCCATTCGGTTTTACCAGCTACTTTTTCAGGCAAGACATCTTTAATTGCCAAAGGTATTGATTTAAAACTTCTTGCATACCATAATCCTTCCAAATTAGCTACAGAGCCATCAGCTGATAAGTGCCCCCAACCATTTTCAAAATCAAATAACTTAGCAAAATCAACTGCAACCTCTGCTTCCATTTGAGATGTTCCCATAGAAGACTCTAAAGCTACATTGTTTGAATTCCAGAGCATAGCAAAATTATATGCTATGAGCGAAGGCATTAAAGTTTCTGAATTCATATGTCCCCAATAGCGTTCCGATTGCCAAGGAATAGAACCAGATCTAAGCCTTATGCTTACTTCATTAAGAACAGACTCCATATGTTCAGTAGTTTCTATAAAGTTTTTTGCGTGCTTATCTTCAATCGAGATAGCTTCTAAATCTTCAGGTATATAGTTTTCTCTCCAACCAAGATGCTCTTCCATAAGTTTGTTCATAAGTCTTAAGTAGGTATCACCATTCTCAGACTTATCGCCAATAAAAACAGCTTTAATATTTGCACTTTTCATTGCCATACCTTCCTTATCTATAAATGACACATGAATAAAAAATTTTCAGAGATATTGTCAGACATTGCGGAGTGCCCACTCTTGGGTCGTATCCACTGGTAAGTTAACAACAGAGTCAGATGATAAATCAGGCAGAATGCGCATCTTACCATCAGCTTACAACATCGCGTGACAGAAATACCCTATTATTTTTAACAGGGTCCTCCCTATCAAAAATAACAGGGTTCCAGTGCCGGCTCCGACAATCAATGCATTCTCGAACACAGCGATTTCTATTGAATAAATCCCTGTCTCATGGCCTCTACAACTGCCCCTACTCTCGTTGTAGTTCCCAGCTTGTTGTTGCTTTGTTCCAAATAGTAGCGGACTGTACTCTTTGCTATATTCAGTTCCAGTGCAATTTCTCTGTCAGTTTTTTCAGCAGCGATCAATTGCAACACGGTTACTTCCCGTTCCGTTAACTTGTTGCCTTCTTCACTTTTTCGTGACTGCAAAAGTTGAGACAATAGAATGGAGCTAAACCAAGGCTGCCCAGCCGCAACGGTTTGGATGGCTTCGATTAACTTCTCAGGGGTGTCGCTTTTGAGAATGGCACCAGCTACGTTCGTTTTCCTGAGCTGTTGCAAGCAAATTTCATTGGGATTATGCAACAGTAGCAAAATTTTTGCTGCTGGACATTGCTGTTGAATGTTATTGACAATCTCTATACAGGGCGGTTCAACTATATTTAATGCCAACAGAATGACATCGGGCTGGCATTGGCGGTAAAGCTGCCGCAGCTGGTGAGGACAAACAACCGTCTCAACTAGCGTTATTTCGCTAACTGAGGATAACGCAACGTGGATACCAAGATGTAGTAACTGGTGGCTGTCTGCTAACAATACTCGAATCAACGTAAATACTAAGTCATTCCCCCTGAGGGTATGAATGGCTGACCTATAAAAGCTCCATACATGGCATCAATCATATTGTGCCCATGTTTGAGAACTATTGAGATATAAGACCGAATCGTATAGAAGACATCTGAACCAGCATGTATGCAAAAAGCACCAGACACTTTTTGCTTGACCTTTACCACTCTGATATCCCGTTCCGTTAAATTATTGTCAAACGGAACGTCAATGTCATACATAAAAGCCAAAACCCTTGACTTATATTTAGCTAACCGGTCAAGCAAGTTCTTGGACGGTGATTGTTTACGTCGCCCTTTCTGGCGTAAACTGTATGTTTTGGGCTTTTTTAAGTTACCGCTGCTGGGCAGTTTACTGCTATTTTGTCTATTTTTAGCTATTTCATCACGCAACTTTTGGATAGTGGCAGCTTGGGCAGCAACTTGTTTTTCTAATTCGCTGATCCGTGACAGAGCATTCAGTAACAGTTCAATAAGCGTTTCTTTATTGAGCTTGTTAAGTTGCTCGCGGTCAAGTCTTCCCAGCGGTTTCATAGAGGATGATTTTCATTCAAGCAAATTATATTTACGTTTGATTTTTATATGAACTGTATCAACATTTATGAACACAGCCTGCGGGCTTAGTAGTTACAATTTAGAGCTGCTGGGAGCCTTGCATTTGCTTTGCCTTTACTTACCAATTATGTTATCATCCTGCCGCTCTCACGCCTTCCGAGAATATTGGTTTATCGTTCTACGGAGGTTTTTAACAAATGGCGAACACAAAATCAGCCAAAAAACGCATACGGCAAAGAGATAAACGGACAGCGCGTAACCGCATGTATCGTGCATCGGCTCGGACATACGTCAAGAAAACACGTATGCTCATTAAACAAGGCAAGCTGGAAGAAGCAGAAGCGCAAGCGCAAAAAGCCTACAGCACCTTGGACAAAGCAGCCCGGAAAGGCATTGTTCATCCCAGAAATGCCGCCCGCCGCAAAGGCCGCCTCATGTCTGCGTTAGCAGCCGCCCGCGCTAAAGCAGCGTAAACATCTTTGTTTAATGCAACCAAAAACACCACCTAAAATCGGTGGTGTTTTTATTTCTCCAGGTCAAATCTCGCATGAGAGAGTAAAACATATCCCTGCCCTCTTACAGTCAAGAGCAGTTTGGGGTCTGCCGGATCATCCTCAATCACTTCTCGTACCCAGCGGATATGAACATCCAAGGTTCTGGTGTCGCCAACATAATCAGTATGCCAAACATGTTGCATCAATTGCAATCGGGTAACCACTTCATTTGGATGGCGCAGAAATTCTCGGAGTAATTGTGCCAATTTAGGAGTAAGTCTTTGCTCGCCACAATTAGACACCTCTACAGAAGGCTTGCCCGGGAAAAATGTTATTTCCCCATAGCGGACAACTTCCTCTTTGGTATCATCAGCAGGCAACAATGTGCGAATTCGATTCAACAACTTTCGCGGGATAAAAGGACGCTCTAAATAAATATCAGCTTCTGTGTCCTCTTCCAGAGGTTCATCTTTATCACGCACATGAATGATTGGCGTTTCTCCTAAAGCTTTGCGCAAACGCCGACAAGTACGCATGCCGTTTGAACGCATAGATGAAGCATTAAACACCACAAGATCTGGCTTTGATGCTTTCACCGTTTCCATTGCCCCTTTACCACTATGGCAAAGGATAACCAGATATTTCCCCTTTGCTAACGCTTCTTTAAGTGATTGTGAATTGGAGCGCTCTCCTTCCACAAGCAAAATATTGGCCTCTGGCATTGACTTCTTTTAAATCCCGTAAATACACAGGTAAGCGTTCAATCCCTCAAGGCAGGTCTGAACAGTTACCAAACCTTAAAATTTTCAACGGCAAATCTGATTATAAGGATAAACGAAACAGACGCAAGACGTTTCTTCGGTTAATCTGACTTATTACCCATGACGCCCAGAAATTGCCACCAAACCTTACCTTTTTCGGACGATATTTGCAGGCTTTGCTCAGCGTCAGCAAGAACGCCGCGCACCCAAATGCTAACGAAAACTTGCACACCCCTTTTCCCTTGTTTATTCTTTGACCAACATCTAAGCACCATGATACAATGCGCCTGGATATTTTCCACAGATTTATAACTGACAGAAATGACGTTGTCAGATTGCTCAATTCTATCCCTTAACAAGATAAAAGGAGGATATTAGTATGGATCATTATGACCCTTTCGTTGCCATTATTAAAGGCAAAGAACCTGGCACAATCATTCATAAAGATGATACGCAACACTTTGCTCTCATCGAGAACAATCATCCAGAAGCAGCCATTCATTGGCTTGCCATCACTTTTGAAGAAGGCAAAACTGAAGAACTGGAACACGGTAACCGAGAGCGCTTTTTGGATCTTATCGATTATGCGCTTAACACCACCAAGGCAAAGGTGGAAGAATATCCAATATTGCAACAAGGATTTACCATTAAATTCCATTGTGGTGCTTTTGAAACAATTTACCACCCTAAACTTCATATTTTATCGGCTGAATAATATTCTTGAATCATTACTATTAACGCATACCCTGGGGGTATGCGAATTTTTTAGCTTTCCTACATACATACCTTTTAGGAGGGTAAACAACTATCATGCCGCACAAATTAGATAATTTAGTAAACCCTGTTCCCAGTGACATCGAAATCGCACAGGCTGCAGTGCCTTTGCCTATCAAACAAATCGCAGATGAGGTTGGCCTTTTACCTGATGAACTCGTGCTTTATGGTGATGATAAAGCAAAGGTTCGTTTGTCAGTACGAGATCGGTTAAAAGATGTACCGAATGGAAAGTATGTCTTAGTCACTGCTATCACACCTACGCCGCTAGGTGAAGGGAAAACAACAACGACGGTCGGTCTGAGTCAGGCATTAGGGGCGCATTTGCATAAAAAAGTATTCACCAATGTCAGGCAACCTAGTCAAGGTCCAACTTTTGGGATCAAAGGGGGTGCTGCTGGTGGTGGATACAGCCAGATTATCCCTATGGAAGATTTCAATTTGCACTTGACTGGAGATATTCATGCTATCACGGCCGCCAATAACCTTCTTGCCGCAGCCATTGACACCCGAATGCATCATGAATCTTATCAGAAGGATGCGACACTGTTCAAACGTCTTTGCCCTAAAGGTAAAGATGGAAAACGTCATTTTGCCCCAGTGATGCTGCGTCGCTTGAAGAAGTTAGGCATCGATAAAACAGATCCCGATACGTTAACCCCAGAGGAAATTTCCCGCTTTGCCCGCTTGGATATCGATCCTGAAAGTATCACCTGGCGGCGCGTTGTTGATACAAATGACCGGTATCTGCGGGGTATCACTATTGGCAAGGGACCTAAAGAGAAATTCACCCGTGACACAGGGTATGACATTACGGTAGCGAGTGAGATCATGGCTATTCTAGCTCTCACCACCAGTCTTGCTGATATGCGTGAACGCCTGGGCGCTATGGTTATTGGCACGAATAAAGCGGGTATGCCCATCACAGCTGATGACTTGGGAATCGGCGGGGCTCTCACGGTTCTCATGAAAGACGCGATTATGCCTAATCTGATGCAGACTCTTGAAGGCACACCGGCATTTGTCCATGCTGGACCTTTTGCCAATATTGCGCATGGTAATTCTTCAATTGTTGCTGATCAACTTGCGCTCAAGTTGGTGGGGCCAGATGGGTATGTGCTAACGGAAGCGGGTTTTGGGGCGGACATTGGCATGGAGAAGTTCTTCAATATCAAATGCCGCTACAGCGGCCTCATCCCGAACTGTGTGGTTTTGGTCGCTACTATCCGCGCCTTAAAGATGCATGGTGGTGGGCCTAAGGTGGTGGCAGGACGGCCGTTATCCATTGAATACACGACGGAAAACCTGGAACTACTAGAGGCGGGATGCAGCAACTTGCGTGTGCATGTGAAAAACGCGCTTCGTTTCGGTGTGCCAGTCATTGTCGCTGTCAATCGTTTCAAAGATGACACAGATGCTGAAGTGGAAGTCGTGCGCCAAGCAGCACTTGAAGCGGGTGCTGAAAATGCTATTATGAGCAATCATTGGGCAGAAGGTGGTGCTGGCTCAGTTGCTTTGGGTGAAGCGGTCATCAGAGTGTGCGAACAGCCTAGCAACTTCCAATTCTTGTATACGGATGAGATGGGCATCAAAGAAAAAATCGAAACCATTGCTACGCAAATTTACGGGGCTGATGGCGTTGAGTATTCTGAAGAGGCTGAAGAAAAGATCGCGCTTTATACTAAAAATGGCTTTGATCATTTGCCAATGTGTATGGCGAAGACCCATTTGAGCTTAAGTCATGACCCGCTGTTAAAAGGGGCTCCCACAGGCTTCACTGTGCCTATCCGTGACTTGCGCGCCAGTGTAGGCGCCGGTTTCATCTATCCTCTGGTAGGATCCATGAGTACCATGCCGGGGTTGCCCACAAGACCTGCTTACTATGATGTGGATCTGGATTTGGAAACGGGTAAGGTGGTTGGCTTGTTCTAGAGCGTATTACTTGATTTCTGTTCCTAAGGGGCGGTGAATTTACCCGCCCCTTTTTCATTAGCATTCTACGTTACGCCACGATCCGACTTCACGCCAGGGATCTGCCTGGAATGTGGTATCGTGAACGGCCGTTTTCCCTCCATCCCGTTGACTATCCCCCGCTAAAAACTCAGCCGCCGCAATGGTGAAACGCTCTACCTCACTCAACGCCACCGCCGGCTGCCACTCAGCCATATGACTTTGGATGTAATTAGTACTGGTGTGACCCTGTTGGAAATTTTTTTCCTCCAAAATGGCTCGTAAAAATGGCAGATTGCTTGTCACCCCCAAAACGGCCGTTTCTGACAACGCCCGCCCCATTTTACGCACCGCATCATCTCGGTCATACCCATGTGTGATCACCTTCGCCAACATCGGATCATAAAAGGGTGACACTCGCGTCCCCGATTGGATACCATCATCCACCCGCACTCCTGGACCAGAAGGACGGCGATAGTAACTAATTTCACCAATAGAAGGCAAAAAGTGGTTTGCCGGATCCTCAGCATACACGCGACATTCCAGCGCATGTCCGTTCTGCCCGATATCCGCTTGCCTGAACGATAACGGTTCGCCATTGGCTATGCGAATTTGCCAGGACGCTAAATCAATCCCCGTCACAAATTCAGTCACCGGATGTTCAACCTGCAACCGGGTATTCATCTCCAGGAAATAGAAACGGCCGTTACCATCCACCACAAACTCAATAGTGCCAGCACTGACATAGTTAGCTGCCTTAGCCAACGACACCGCCGCCGCCGTCATACGCTTGCGCAAATCAGCACCTTGCGCCTCAAAACGAGACACGACAGGTGACGGGCTTTCTTCAATGATCTTTTGATGACGACGTTGAATAGAACATTCACGTTCATACAAATGGACGAGATTGCCATACTGGTCTCCTAAGACCTGAACCTCAACATGGTGTATTTCCGTGAAGAACTTTTCGATCAGGACATGATCATTGCCAAAAGCAGAGCGAGCCTCACTGCGGGCAGATTGCAGCGCATCTGCAAACTCTTCCGCTCGCTGCACCACACGCATCCCTTTGCCCCCACCCCCAGCACTCGCCTTAATCAACACGGGATAGCCCATGGCGTTTGCCGTCATCTCTAATTCTTCAAGCGTTTTGTCTGCACCATCAACACCGGGAATAACAGGCGCACCAGCCTGCTGAGCCAACACACGAGCCGCCACCTTGCTGCCCAGCACACGCATCGCCGCAGGGCTCGGTCCAATAAACGTGATTCCCCGAGCCGCGCAAGCCTCGGCAAACTCTGGATTTTCGCTCAAAAACCCATAACCAGGATGGATCGCTGCTGCGCCACACTGCACAGCAATATCGAGAACGGCCGTTTGGTTCAGGTAAGTTTCAGCCGCAGTCACCCCAGGTAAATGAAAGCTCTCATCCGCCAATCTCACCCAGGGCATGTCCTGATCTGCATCTGAAAACAAGGCAGCCGAGGCCACGCCTAATTCCCGGCAAGCCAAAATGATCCTACAAGCAATTTCACCACGATTTGCGATCAAAACCTTGTTAAACATACATACCCTCCCAGCAAAATCTACACCGATGGGTTATCCATCCTCTTGAAAGCACCCAACGCCATCATCATTCCTCCTGCCAAGCTGGCTTGCGTTTCTCCAGGAAAGAACTCATACCCTCACGTCCTTCGGCACTGGCACGGCATTGAGCAATAAGATTGGCAGCATACTCCCGAACAGCCATTTTCTCTTGACAGGCTACCACTTGAATGAGCTCCTTTCCCGCAGTTTGTGCCCCCGGCGCCCCTTGCAGCAAAGCACTCACACGCTCTGCAACCTTCTCGTCCAAAGAATCCTCAGGAACCACATGCTGCACCAAACCAATCTCACGAGCCCGTTCAGCCGTAAAACGCTCCCCCGTCAAGAACAATTCACGCGCATGAGCCGAGCCAATCTTAGCGATGACAAACGGCGAAATAACAGCGGGCAAAATACCCAAACGCACCTCACTAAAAGAGAATTTTACCCGCTCGACAGCCACCACAATATCACAACAGCTAACCAAACCAACACCGCCCCCGATCACTGCACCATTTATCCTGCCCACCACAGGCTTACGGCACTGATCAACAGCTGCCATCAAGTCAAAAATCGCTTCACCATCAGAGACATTATCTGCAAAGCTAAAATCAGCCGCAGCACGCATAAATGATAAATCAGCCCCGGCACAAAAGGAACGGCCGTTACCCGTCAAAACGACAACGCGAATATCATCCCTATCATTGACATCTTGGAAAACAGCCGTCAATCCCGCCACCATGGCTGGCGTCATCGCATTATGGCTTAATGGGCGATTCAAGGTAACAGTCAATACAGAACCATCTTTCCTTAAGTGCAATTCCTTTTCCATGGCAAACTCCTCCAGCAAACTCCTGCTGCAAACAAAAAACCCTCCCATCAACCATTTATGATGAGAGGGCAATTAAACCAGACATTTTTTAGCCAGCTACATCAAAATCGATATCTGGCGGTGGGGATGCTGTACTCCCTTCAGCTAATGTTTCTTCGGCAACATGACCATTCCCTGGCTGATTCATCAATTTCTCAAATTCAGTTCGATCCAAAGTCTCCACATTTAACAGCGTATCAGCCAACAGAACCATTTTATCGTGATGCTCCCGGATAATCTCTAACGCGCGTTCATAGCAATCATCCAAAATACCCATCACCTCTTCATCAATCGCTTCAGCCGCTTCTTCACTATAATCTCGACCCCCGCCAAAATCACGACCCAAAAATGGATCCGAATTACTATTACCATAAGTCGGCAGCCCTAAAGTTTCAGACATACCATAATCCATAATCATGGCTCGAGCCATCTGCGTCGCTCGCTGTAAATCACTAGACGCGCCAGTTGTAATCCGTTCAAAAAAGATCTCTTCAGCCGCTCGACCACCCAAAGCCATTGTGATTTGATCCAGGAAAAACTCACGGCTCTGCGTCAGGCGCTCTTCTGGCAAATCCATAACATAACCGCCAGCCTGCCCACGAGGTACAATCGTAATTTTTTGAACCGGGTCAGTGTGAAGCAAAAAGAAGCTAACAACAGCGTGGCCAGCCTCATGGTAAGCCACCGTTTCTTTATCTTCTTCGCTCATCACCCGGCTTTTTCGTTCTGGCCCCATCAAGACACGGTCAAAAGCATCTTGGAACTCAAGTAACCCAATTGTGCGTTTATCACGACGAGCAGCAAATATAGCCGCTTCATTCATCAAATTCTCTAAATCAGCACCAGAGAAACCAGCTGTCAAACGAGCAATATCCTTAAAACTAACCTCACTTGACACCGGTTTTCCCCGGGCGTGAACCTTCAATATTAATTCCCGACCCCGCACATCTGGTAAATCAACAAACACCTTCCTGTCAAATCGCCCAGGTCGCATCAACGCCGGATCCAAAATATCAGGGCGATTGGTCGCCGCTATCACAATAACGTTTGTTTCATTATCAAACCCATCCATCTCCACAAGAATCTGGTTCAACGTCTGTTCGCGTTCATCATGACCGCCACCTAAACCAGCCCCGCGCTGCCGCCCCACCGCATCAATTTCATCTACAAACACGATGGCTGGAGCCGCTTGTTTTGCTTTATCGAATAAATCACGAACCCGGCTGGCGCCAACCCCCACAAACATCTCCACAAATTCAGATCCAGATATGTGGAAAAAGGGCACACCTGCTTCACCAGCGACGGCTCGAGCCAATAAAGTTTTGCCTGTTCCCGGGGGACCCACCATGAGAACACCCTTGGGAATACGAGCGCCCACTTGCACAAACTTTTCAGGTTCACGCAAAAACTGAACGACTTCTGCCAATTCAAGTTTCGACTCTTCCACCCCGGCCACATCTTCAAACGTGACAGTTGGACGATCTGAGTCGTTTAAGTTTTTTGCCTTGCTGCGCCCAAAACCAAAGATATTATTAGCACCTCCAGCTTGCATTTGGCTAAAACCTCGACTAAAAATCCAGATTAACAGTAAGATTGGACCAATCGAAATGACCACGGTGAGCAAATTGTTCCACATACTTTGGTCTTTGACAGTCAAAGCGACACCTTCTAGCTGTTCCGCCATAATGCCATAATACTCAAATAGTTCAGCCAGGCTGTCCTTCGGATGTTTGGTCGTAGAAATGATGGTGCCATCTTCCATTTCTACATCCATATTATCACCAGTAACAGTGATTGTCTTGACCTGACCATTTTCAACGGCCGTCATTACTTTTTGCAAACTCGCACTTTCAGGGCGATTCAATTGGCCGCTCGTCCACAGCCACAAGCCGAAAACGATAGCGAGGGCACCCAAAATCCATACCCAAATGGAAATCGATGGTCGGGTTCCTTTTGGTTGTTCATCCATGTTTTGTTCCTAAAGCCTCTCAATTTAATAGAATAGTTGAGATTAAAGACAAAAATGTCTCAAATAAATGATTTTTCTCGTCTCAAAATGATTTCAGACAAGTATACCGCAATCTATAATGATTGCGTTGGATTTTCATAAAACTTTCTAATCGTTTCAGGCCGCTTCAGATTATTCCCGAAATATACAAAATGTTGTAAAATAATAACATGCGATCTCAATTCTCAAACTCGCCTGGGCAACCACAAACTCCACCAATTTTAAATTTCTTAAAACGGAACTTGCTAACTGTCATTTTTATTATTTTAGCATTTAGCGGTATGGCTGCCGTGTATTGGTATTTTAGTCCAGAGGAGGCAGAGGCAGATGCGGCAAATGTAGCAGCAGCTTTAACAAATGAAGCAGGTGCCTTGACGGCTCCAATTCATAAAATTGTGCCCGCACAACCAGTAGTGCAGCGCTTAAGGCAAAGCCCTGGGCCTATCCGCATCGGGTTAATATCAGGCCATAGAGGATTTGATACAGGGGCTATCTGTGCTGATGGCCTGACTGAAGCGCAAGTCAATGAAGGAATTGTAGAACAAGTTGTAGCTAATTTACAAGAGATGGGTATTCGTGTGGATTCGCTTGATGAGTTCGATCCCCGGCTGCCCAACTATTCAGGAACGGCCGTTATCTCAGTCCATGCCGATTCTTGTGACTATGTCAACGAGCTGGCTACCGGCTTCAAGATTTCTGGCTCCAGTATAACTGATTCAACCGCGCTCTCTATTTGCATGGAAAATGCCTATGGCAACGCCACCAAAATGGACTACCATGCCAATACCATCACACCCGACATGACAGATTACCATGCGTTCCGTGAATTACCACCCGGTATCCAAGCCATCATCATTGAAGTGGGTTTCATGAATTTAGATAGAGAACAGATCACAACCGATTCCTCAGTTCCAGCTCAAGGAATCACAGATGGCATTCTCTGTTTCTTAAACCAATACCAGCAGGCAAAAGCCATTCAATAACAAACGGGCAGACATCTGCGGTGTTATGTCAACCACTGCGTCCCACTTTAGCTCTTGTGACCCATTATGAGTAACGAACCCGATCACACAGACAAAATGATCAAGGGCTGGCAGGCAGCTGCTGGAATCGGAATATTACTATTGGTGCTGATAGCCATGGGAACGGCCGTTATTCTGGCACACAACACCGGCAAATCCGCCACCCAGCCACCCCGCCTCATCGCTAATCTCCAACCCACCCCCCTCCTGAACATGACACCCGCGCCCGCCAATGGAGCAACGCCACAACCCAGCAGCCCGGCGCCAACCCCTATACAAGCCAAACAAATCGCAGAAAAAAGTAGCCATGCTGCTGCCCGGGCAGCATGGACCATCACCCCCACACCCACCAATACACCCACTCCCACCCCCACCCTGGTTCCCACTTTTCTAGCCCCCCAATTGGGCAAGCCCGCCATGCGCCCCTTTGGGGTTAGCCACAACGAAAAATGGATCGACGTCAATCTTTCCACACAAACACTCAATGCCTATGAAGGCAACGAGATTGTCTACAGCACAAAAATATCAAGCGGCATGGACGACCATCCCACAGTCACCGGGATGTTCCGAATTTGGCTGCGCTTTGAAAGTCAAACAATGGACGGATCCAGGCTGGGATATGATTACTATTTAGAAAACGTACCCTATGTCATGTACTTCTTTGAAGATTACGCCCTCCATGGCACCTATTGGCACAATAATTTTGGCTACCAGATGAGCCACGGTTGTGTTAACCTATCAACAGCAGATGCTAATTGGATTTACAATTGGTCACTCTATGGCACCGTTGTCAACATACATCATTAAAAAGTGACAATAAAACAAAACACAGAATTGCATCGTCAGTTTCAAAAAACGGCGAGGACCCTCATGCCCCAACTCTCCCCCTTTAGTTATCATGAAGTGATCGAGGCTAGTGATTTACCCGGCTGCCCCATTTGTTGCTGGGCAAACAACTCCGTTGAACGCCAGTTAAAAGGTCTCATTTTCGACAGCGTCAACGATGTTGATACCCGGTTAAGGATTCGCTCCTCTTTGGGCTTTTGTCATGAACATGCCTGGCAGCTGCCAGAGGCAGGCGACAGCGCCCCATTGGGCATCGCCTTCATTTACCGCGATGTCATCAACACCATCAACAACTCATTAGCCAAAGTCAATCATTCGCACAGTAAATCAACATTTTTACAGTCAAAATTTTGGAGCACTTCCGACAAAGAGCCAGATTTCAAAAACAAAAGTGTAGCCAAACATTTAACCACCGACATACCCTGTCCCGCTTGTGTGCGCAAAAAAGAGATGAGTGATTTAGCGGTAACGGCCGTTATCGATACCCTGGCTGAACAAGATGAACAGATGATTGCAGCCTTAAAAAAATCCGATGGCCTCTGCCTCCCCCATCTGCGTCAATCGCTCGACATCGCACCCAATCAATTCACATTTGACACATTGATCCAAATACATCAAGAAAAACTCACCGCGCTGATCACAGAATTAGACGAGTTCATCCGCAAAAATGATTACCGCTTCCAACATGAAGGTTTCGGCGACGAATCAGATAGCTGGCAGCGAGGCATGACCGCCATGGTAGGCCAAAAACAGAAGTTCAAGAACCGCTGATCCACAGCAGTGCCCTCACCCAGTGCCCGGCACTTCCGCCAAGACAAGGTTGTAAGCATAGTCGTAAGTGAATCATTCCTATACTAATCACATCTTCGGGACAAAGGCAAAACTATGTGCGGAATCGTAGGCTCTCTCAACCAAACAACAAAACATCCCATAACCGCATCCCAATTACAAAACATGCTTGGTGCCATTCGGCATCGCGGTCCCGATCAGTTTGGCATCTACCGTTTTCAAGATGACCAAAGCGGGGTAGGCCTGGGCAATGCCCGTTTGAGCATTATCGACCTGGATGGGGGACAACAACCCATTAGCAATGAAGATGGCACCATTTGGATTGTATTCAACGGGGAAATCTTCAACTACATTGAACTCACGCCAGCCCTCAAAAAGCTAGGCCATCAATTGGCAACCAATTCAGATACTGAAATCATCGTTCACCTTTACGAAGAATATGGCGTCGATTGCGTACACCACCTCAACGGACAATTTGCTTTTGCTATTTGGGATGAACGTGAACACACTCTATTTATCGCCAGAGATCGCGTTGGCATTCGCCCGTTATACTACACAGAACAAGATGGCGCTTTGTTATTTGCCTCAGAAATCAAAGCGCTGCTCACAGATCCACGAGTGCCCGCAGCGTTAGACCCAGTTTCTATTGACCAGATATTCACCTATTGGAGTCCCCTCTCCCCCAGAACCGCCTTCAAAAATATCTACACTTTACCCCCAGGCCATTGGCTGCTGGCAAAACCAGGTCAACCTATCCAAATTGAACCATATTGGCAGCCTCAATTCCCTCATGCCAGCACACAAACCACCCTCCCTCCCTATTCCTTAGATGAAGCTGCTTTAGAACTCCTCAACTTGCTTGTTGACGCCACACAGATTCGCCTGAGAGCAGATGTGCCGGTGGGGGCTTATCTGAGTGGCGGGCTGGACTCTTCAGCTATCACAGCCTTTATTCGCCATTACACCGACAACAAATTAGAAACCTTCTCCATTGCCTTCACCGATGAAGCTTTTGACGAAACTCCTTTCCAGCAACAAATGGCACATCATTTAGGGACTCAGCACCACATTGTTACCGCCAGTCATCGTGATATTGGTGATGCTTTTCCCCAGGTCATCTGGCATACAGAAACGCCAATCACACGCACATCACCAGTGCCCCTATTTTTATTGTCTAAACTTGTGCAAGACAAAAATTTCAAGGTTGTGCTTACCGGAGAAGGCTCTGACGAATTTTTGGGTGGCTATAACATCTTCAAGGAAAATAAAGTTCGCCGTTTTTGGGCCAAGCAGCCACAATCAGAAATGCGACCTTTACTGATCACGAAGCTTTATCCATACATTTCCAACCTCAGCAAAGGCAATCTTGCTTATTTACAGAAATTTTTCGGCTATGCTCTTACCGATACCCACAATCCTTATTATTCCCATCTGATCCGCTGGCGGAATACGAGCCGAGCCAAACGGGTCTTTTCTAATGAACTCAAAACTGCGCTCCACGGAAAGGAAACGGCCGTTCCCACATTACCGGCTGATTTTGATTCTTGGACTTCCCTGGCTCAAGCCCAATACCTGGAGATCACACTGTTCATGGCTGAATACCTGCTCTCATCCCAGGGGGATCGAGTAGGAATGGGTCATTCTATTGAAGGTCGCTTCCCATTCCTAGATCATCGTGTCGTGGAATACGCCAATCAGCTTCCACCTCAATACAAGATGAGAGGTGTCGATGAGAAACATATCCTCAAACGAGCGGTCAGCGACATCCTCCCCGACGAAATTTGGAACCGGCCAAAACG
Organism: Chloroflexota bacterium; assembly: GCA_002746795.1. Lineage (GTDB taxonomy): Bacteria > Chloroflexota > Anaerolineae > Promineifilales > Promineifilaceae. Next base: position 29,779 of record PDQY01000038.1, read on the forward strand.
GCCGTACCGTGCCCCCATTCATCGCAGCTTCTTCCCCGAGAAACGGCCGTTATCCTGGGTGCAAGAGATGCTCTCAAGCGAGAAAATTCAAGCAGCCAGCTGCTTCAATCCAAATGCCATAGCCAACCTGAAAAAGAAAATCGAACGACTAGGTCAACTCAGCGAAAGCGATGACATGACCCTGGCAGGCGTCCTTTCAACCCAGCTCGTCTACGAACAATTCATTGCAAAATTCCAGCCGCCCCCCCCCATCAACGAAAATGATGACATCAAAATCGTCAACAGGACTGCTTAAAGGCTGACGATGACATAAAACACAGACCTGCATCGTCAGCCTCAAGAAATAGCATCATGCCCCATCGATAATGATTTAATGGCCGCGCATTTAACGCCCCATCACATTGGCCAACGTGGCACAAGCCGGACATCCACCATTCTTGCGTACCATAGCATAACCAGCCTGCGGATCATCTCCCCAATGTGTAAAGTCAACATTAAAGACAATAATCAGGCGCACATTTCCTGTGTTAGCCGCCACACTCACCGCCTCAGCCAGCCAAGCCGCATGTTGTTCCACAGAGGTATTGGCCGCCCAGGAAAAACGTTCCGGGACACCGCCATAATCAGTGCCAGACAAATATCCCAACTCTGTAAAACAAACAGGCTTCCCAAACTGAGCATAGACATTCAAAGTAGGCAGCAAATACCAACTGTAGTGAGCGCTGCCCGAGGGATGACCAGTGGTTGACGAAGGCGAACTGGCACCCGCATTATAATGTGCGCCAATGCAATCAGCGTAGTTGCCGCCGCCAGCCGCCAACATACCAGCCATGTAGCGATTATCCGCCCAGGCGTTCGTGTTATTGTCAAAACCAGTTGGGGCAGGCGCCCCGCTAATGACCATCACATTGGGGTTGGCAGCTTTGATAGCATTATAAGCAGGAGCTAACATGTTATTGACATAACTAGCCGGATCGATCTCCCCGGCTGGCCACTCAAAGTCGATATTCATCTCATTCCAAACTTCAATGGCATCTGGGCCTAAGGCAGCAACCCCTGCCAAGAACTGAACATACTCCTCAAAGTTAATGCTCTCAGGGTACGTATTGGCGCCCGGGATACTTAACAGCACTTTAAAACCAGCACCATGGGCGCTGTTGATGCGTCCAGCCAGGTCATTGGGATTACTGCCAGAACCCCACTTGTGCTGGAATTTAACCCAGTTCATGCCAGCTGAAGCCATCAGGTCAGGATTAGCAAATGAGTGCGTTTGTCCCCCTAACTCAAAACCGCCCACTGCCACTGGTGGCGCAGAAACTGGCGGCGGTGGGCCAGATGATGGCGCTGGTGACTCAGGCGCGGCGTCTGCGGAGGTATCCGTGTTTGCCGAAGCATCTGCTGCGGCACTAGCTGGCGCAGACACAAGCTCATCAGTCATATCTGGGATAGCATCCATATCAAAGTCATCGGCGAGCGTGAGCATGCTGGTTGCCACCCAGCCCGTCTGTCTCCCTGCCCTGTCTGAAAACTTAACCTGAAGCCAATAGCCAAATTCATCACGACCAACAATCTCAACTTCGGTATCTTTGAATATAGGCGCCGGGAACTTTTCATAGCTCTCACCGGGGCCAACATGCACAAAGGTATTTCTCTTGACAATACCAGCTGCTTCACCCCCATTTTCTGCTACGGTGACCGGAAATGTGCCCAAGGGTATGATCGCTTCTCCTGATACAAAATCGACTTGAAGAGTAAACTCGCCCGGTTCTGCAGCACCTTCCCAACTGAAAGCAGTGTCGTCGCTGCTCTCTTCGGCGATGATGTGCCCTTCCTCATCGACAACAGTCCAGACAAAGGCGGGAGCCGCCTGCTCAGACTCAGATAGTGAGATGGGCGTGGTAAAAGCGACACCTTGCAGATTGTGGTTAACGGCCGTTTCCATCCGTTGGGCAATGCTCTCTGCAGACGCCAACCATACTTCACCATCCTCTACCGGGTAATGATAGGCGGCACTGTCCTCATGCCATTGGATGGAGGGCACAGTGCCCGAAATTTCTGCTGTAACGGCCGTTTCTAGTTCAACCGCAGATGGCTCCACCACAAGCGCTACATCATCAAAATGCAATTGTAGTTCTTCATCGGTCAACACTGTCCAGGTATCGTCTGAATTGAGAACAGCACCGGTAGGAATGAGAGCCACGAGCTTGCGCCGGTCGAGGTTATCTGTTGCCCAAGTCAGCAGCTGCGACCCTGCCCCCTCTTCATAGCTGGCAGGGTCAAGCGGCAATGGCAGGTAGAGGCTGTCTGTAATGCTGCCCAATGCCGCCCAATCATAGCTTCCTAAATCCATGCTTTCCGCAGCGGGCAGCATCAGGGCTAAATTTTTCCCTTGAGCGCTCAATGCGTCAGAGAGATTTTGCACAAAGACCATGAAAGCCTCTTGGTCGTCAGTAGATACACCTTGGATGTTCAAGTTGAGGCCGGCATAAGGCTCTACCGCGCCGACAACAGCGTCTACAAGCCCCGTTTGGATCTCGCTGTCCGCAAGAACGGCCGTTATATTTCCCTCAGGGTCCGTCAGCTGCAGGTATGCATTCGCCACGTCAGCGGGAGCGTCAGCCAATGTGCCCACCAGCTCCCCGTCCTCGCTCATCGTGAGGGTGCTTGCCATGATTGTGGTGGGGATGGGGTCAGGCTGTGCCACCTGCGCCAACGCCACAGCCGAAAACAAGGCATGGTCGGCAGAGCGACGCTGCTGCCTGGCAGAATCGTACTCCGAAGGAATAAACGTCCAGGATACCCCATCCCAGCCAACCATATCGAGCAAGTCCACCTCGGCTTCTGCGGGGGTATTGATAGCAACTTGTCCAGTAACGGCCGTTTCGGCACGCTCAAGCATATAAACATCACTGACCAGCGCGAGATTGGTCGGAGGAGCTTCAATCTTGGCGTCAGCCAGGTCAGCCACAGCCATGACATTGACAGCGCTTTGACTGGTAACGGCAATTTCCCCTTCAATTTCGGGCACGGCAGCCGGTTCTGGAGTGGGAGGTATTTCAGTAGGAACGGCCGTTTCCACCGCCACTGTTTCCATTTCCCCCATCTCCTCATCGTTGGCGGGCTGCCCCCCGCAGCCGGCCACCCACAGGAGCATCACAACAACAAAAGACAAAATAACAAAAAAACGTTTTTTATTCTGAATAGTAATACTTGATTTTCCAACTTGCTTTTCGACCACGATCATCTTCCTCCATATTCCGTCAGGAACAGCCACTCAATCATTTGCACAAATGAAAGCGAACGGCACCGTTCCTTAAACATATTTTCATATCATTCGAGATGCATCTGAAGCATCCACAGCATTTAAGCGCAATCATTTCTCTCAATTTAACGAATCAATTATATCTGCTATCAAATCAAAGCGGCCAAAGGCGGGGATGAGGTACGTGCCATGCGAAAAATCCTTGACTTGAGCCAACGTTTCCTGGGCGATGAGGACACCTTCACGACGCTGTTTTTTAGCCTGCTTCATGCGTTCTCGTTGTTCAGCAGGGATAACCATGCCGGGCACTTCGTGGTGCAGGAATTCGGCGTTGCGGCTGTTGTAGAGAGGTTTGATACCTGTCACCAGAGGCAGCATCGGTTCCTCATAGCTGTTTTCGTAAGTCTCAATAAACTGTTTGGCAGCAGCTGGGTCAAAGACAGGCTGCGTTAAGGCAAAATCTGCGCCATTTTTAATTTTTTTGTGCAGCAAGCGCATTTCCCGTTCAGGATCCTTGGGTGTCAGGCTAACAGCACAGCCCACAGTGAAACTGGTGGCCTGGTCGATGGAACGACCAGCTTTGTCCACCCCCTGATTAAGCTGCTGCTTGATGAGTTGGATCAAGCCAGTAGGCACAATGTCGTAGCTGTCCATCGCCTCAGGAAAATCACCTATGCGCGTGGGGTCGCCCATGACAACAAAAAGATTGCGGATGCCCATGGCGTGGGCAGCTAACAAATCCCCTTGAATGCGCAGCAAGTTGCGTCCTCTGGTGGGAAAGTGCAGCACCGTTTCCACACCAACTTCTTGTTGCACCAGATGGGCGGCAGCCCAGGCGCTCATGTGCATCCGTGCCAGCGGGCTGTCTGCTAAATTGAGCATGGTAGCTCCCGCTTCTTTGAGCATACGGGCGCCAGCCAGCAGGCGTTCGGTGGCAATGCCATGCGGCGGACTCATCTCCACCGTGATGATAAATTTGCCAGCAGCCAGGTCTTGAGCCATTTGGGTTGGTTTGTCGGCCGCTGTTGTTTCCGCTGCTGCTTCTTGGGGCACAATCTGGATGGTGGGTAACGGCCGTTTCGGGGCTGATGGGTTATCCAAAGCAGCACGCATCGCCTGGATGTGTTCAGCCCGAGTGCCACAGCAGCCACCGACAATCCGCGCTCCCGCATCCACAAAAGAACGGGCATACTCGCCAAAATAAGCCGACGTGGCCGGGTACCTCACGCCCCCCCCCTCGAGCTGTTCAGGCCAACCAGCATTAGGCGCAGCGGATAACGGCCGTTCTGGCACAGCTTGATGCATCATAGACACAATGCGCAAGACATTGGCGGGTCCCGTGGAACAATTGACGCCCATCACATCAATATCCAACTCTGCCAGCTTTCGCGCCACTTCGTCTGGGCGGAGACCAAGCAAGGTGCGATCATCCCGGGTAAAAGTCATTTGAGCAATGATGGGAATGTCAGCAGAAAGGTCACGCGCCACCGTAACGGCCGTTTTCAATTCCTTAAAATCTGACATCGTTTCCAGGATAAGGAGGTCAACCCCGCCCGCTTCAGCACTTAGCAAAGCTTCAATCTGTTCACGAAAGGCTTCTCTTGCCTGAGATACCGAAACTCGGCCTAAGGGAGCCAGCGTCGCCCCTAAAGGCCCCACAGAACCAGCAAGTAAAACAGGCTTGTGTGGAAACTTGGCGATCACACGTCGTGCCACATCCACAGCAGCCTGGTTAATGGCCACCGTCTCCTTTTGCAAGCCATGCTCCGCCAGTTTCAGGCGGTTCGCAGCAAAGCTGTTCGTTTCAAGAATATCAGCACCCGCTTCAATATACTCTTGATGAATTTCAGCCACAATGGCAGGATTCTGTACATTGACGGTGCCTAAACTTATATCATTGGGAATGCCCTTCGCATGGATCCAGGCTCCCATCGCGCCATCCAAGAGTAACGGCCGTTCCAACAAACGTGCAACAAATTCATCTCGATTCATACCAACACCTTAATTTTTCAAATTTGAGGGGTGTGGAGAATGGCACATCCGCGTACCATTCGTGCGCACTGAGGCCAGCGCACATCCACATATACATGCCCCAGTTTAAGGAAGATACCATACAGGCTATTCACCGTAAAAAAGTTCCTGGATGAGGGGAGCTGCAGTGGCATTGTTGAGAACCAATACCTGAGCGCCAGTTTCCGTACGGTAACCTGACACATAATTGTAATCCAAGACTTCATTACGGATATTTTCTTCCGGGATTTCACTAACCATTCTGGCTAAGGCAATCAATAGCTCCAAACTCAAATCCGTTTTAATACCACTTTCCACCTGCTGATAAAGAGAAGGCGCTTTTGTCAACAAACTGCCAACTCCCATCGAAACCGCTTTGTCTCGAGCCGCCAAGATCACTTGCTGCTGGCGGCTCGCTCGACCAAAATCATTATCAACATGACGGGTGCGAGCATACTTCAAGGCAAGTTCGCCATCCAAATGTTGGGTACCAGCCGGGATGTACAATGGATCGTAACCATAATTCATGTCTGGGTAAGTTGGATCATTTAAGGGTTGGGGCACATACACATCAATACCGCCCAAAATATCAATGCCACGAATAACGGCACTAAAATCAACCATCACATAATGATCAACGGGAACGCCCAAGTTGTAAGCCACGGTCTGCATAGCCAGAGAAGCCCCACCCTCAGGGCTATTGCCCGCAGACCCATACACAAAAGCCGTGTTGATTCGATCTCTGCCCCGCCCCGGGATCGAGACATATAAATCTCTAGGAACCGACAAAATAGAGATCGTCTCTGTTTCCGGGTCAATGGAAACAACCATCATGGAGTCTGTTCGTGAAATGAAGGTTTCACCAGGGCGCCGATCAATGCCCATGAGCAAAATATTCACGCGATCCGTCCCCTCCCACGGCTCATGCGTGGGGAACAATGTTGGCGTGGGCATGCCCACAGAAACAGTTGGAGCCGCCGCTGGACCTGCTTGCTCTAGCTGCAAGTCAACATCAGCAACTGCCACAGCATCAGACTCTACGGGATTTAACGGCCGTTTCATCACCACCTGAAAAGTTAAATAGGCAAAAATAATAACGGCCACACTTGACAAAACAAAAGCGACTGATAAGGCAAACGCCAGCCAGCCTGGAATGTGTGATTTTGAACGATTCAAAGCAATATCCTTATCAACGATCCACAACTGGATTATTGAAATACAAAAACTTTTGGTAACTCCCAGATACAACTCAATATTATAGCCACTAATTCAGTCCTGGCAGTTTGAAAACCCATTGATTACCCTACAATCATCAATCACTCACCCAATCAGCAGGCATTTGTTGCAGTAAAAAAGAAAAAGTTCATAAAAACCTTTGACAAGCCTGATGATACACGTTAAATTTGGGACAAAAAAGGGGAACATCAGAAAAACTAAACCCTTTCCCACAAAATAACCCTCTTTGGATTTGCCCCATGCCTTTAGACAGATTTGGCCGAAACATCGATTACTTGCGCATCTCACTCACAGACAAATGCAACTTGCGTTGTATTTATTGCATGCCTGAAAATATGACGTTTCGTTCCCATAAAGACTTGTTACAAGATGATGAAATATTGCGTCTTGTCAGAATATTTGCTGGTATCGGTTTCCACAAGTTCCGTTTAACGGGTGGAGAACCCACTGTGCGCTCAAATATTGTGAACATCGTTAAAGAGATAGCCAACACCCCAGGGGTGCGCACCGTGGCTATGACCACAAACGGCCTAATGCTAGACGAACTGGCAAAACCATTGGCCGCAGCCGGACTGACACGGGTCAACATCAGCATCGATACCTTAAATCCTGAAAAATTCAACAGGTTGACACGCTGGGGTAAAGTGGAAGATGTGTGGCGCGGTCTGGATGCCGCCGAAGCAGCAGGCTTAGATATCAAGTTCAATGCTGTCATCGTCCGGGGCTACAACGACAAAGAAGATGTGGTTGATTTAGCTCGCCTCACCCTCAACCACCCGTGGCAGGTGCGGTTTATTGAAATGATGCCTTTTGGCGATGTGGCCGGTTTCCAGCAAGCGGGCACTGTCAGTGAAGAAGAGTTAAGGGAAACGATTTCAGCTCAACTAGGGGTACTCTCGGCAATGGATAACGGCCGTTTAGATGGTGAAGCCCGTCTCTTCAAGCTGCCTGACTCAATCGGCACCATCGGCTTCATTAGTTCTATCACCAAGCCCTTCTGTGCCCACTGCACCCGCGCCCGCCTCACAGCCGACGGTCGGTTACGCCTTTGCCTTCTCCGAGAAAAAGAAGTCAACCTCATAGAGCTGTTGCGTAATGGAACTGATAACGAAACGCTCACCACCTTCATCAAAGATGCAATCTATTTAAAACCTTGGGGGCATAAACTCAAAGAAGATGTCATTCCCCTCAATCGCGTGATGTCAGAAATAGGCGGATAATCCAAGAGCCTTTTTAATCATGGAGAAAAGAAATAGTCGCATATCAAGATTGAAACCCTATACCATGTGTGGAAAATGGCAGTTTCTTCCCCCTTTAACAATCATGTCACACATCCATTAACCATAGAAGAGGAAACGACTTCGTCGTATTATTTAATTCCCGTTCCTCAGGAAATCAAATGACAATAATGCTTGCTGGCGACCAACGCCTATCCAAATCCATCCTTTGGCAAATTCAACGCCAATTTTTCCTCGAGCAAGGAGTCCATGCCTGGCAAGCAGACATTGTCCCCCACTACATAAGCACAAACCCCTTTATGGCTCGCACCTACAGCAAACTCATTTTAGGCTACCTGCGAGACATCTCCGTGAGCGAGCTTGACCAGACCCAACCCATTTACATCATCGAGTTGGGAGCTGGGTCAGGACGGCTTGCGTATCATTTTTTGCACCAATTTCATGACAGGCTGGGGCACACAACCTTATCAGACATCCCCATCAAATTTGTCATGACCGACTTTGTCCCTGAAACCCTCGCATTCTGGCAGGCACATGACCGCTTCCAACCGTGGCTGGATGCCGGACTTTTAGATTTCGCCCTGTTTGATGCCCAAGCACCGGCAGCCCTCCACCTTGTTCACGAAAACCTTTCCCTCACCCCCGATAAGCTCCAAAATCCATTTGTGCTGATTGCCAATTACTTTTTCGACAGCATTCCTCAAGATAGTTTTGCCATCCAGGATGGCCAATTATGTGAGAATTTACTGACAGTTTACAGCAAACAGCCGGAACCCAATCTCGGAGACCCCGCCATTTGGGATAGATTGAAACTTGCTTATGAAGCAATACCATTACAGCAACCTTACTATCCTGATGATGATTACAATCATATTTTGAACCTTTATGAAGCCTATCTACCAGACACAAAACTGCTGTTCCCCAACAGCGGCTTAGATTGTCTTAAGTTTTGGCAAGCATATGGCAACGGCCGTTTGCTGCTGATTTCAAGCGACCGTGGACATTCATTAGTCGAATCACTCGTTGATCCAGGCGATCCCTTGCCCAATCTGCATGGCAGTTTCTCCATGATGGTCAACTATCATGCCATTGGCCAATACATCCAATTACAAGGGGGACAGGTTCTTCAAGCCTCCCATTACCAAAGCAACTTGCAAGTGGCAGCCTATCTTCTGGGAAACACACCACAAGCTGGCAGCGAAACCAAACTCGCCTTCAACGATGCCGTGCAATCAGGGGGACCAGATGATTTCTTCTCCTTAAAAACGGCGCTGGAACCCACTTTAGCACAGTTAACCTTGCCCCAAATTCTCAGCTATTTGAGATTGAGTGGCTGGGATGCTGATATTTTTCAAGATTGTTTTCCCCATCTTCGCAAACAGATTCTGCAAGACACAGATACCTGGCACGATGATGTTTATCAGGTATTGCTCAAGATTTGGCAGCAGTATCTCCCCTTACAGCCAGCAGATCCGCTCAAACAGTTAATTCATATTCTCCTAACTGACATGGCGTATGAATTAGACACATTTTGGAATTCAGTCCCAGTTACCTAAACTCACTCAGTTTTTATGGAAACAGAAAGGTAAATCAGCTATCCTATACTGGATATAGGAAAATTTGATAATGGCCATGGCCTTTTTGGAACAAATCATTCAACTGCTAAGCAATCCACCTGGAAATGTGATTTATCATCTGATCACACTCTTTTCCTTACAGGTGATATTTGCCCTTTCGTTTACACAATGGCGGCGCGAGCCAGCAGATCATCTTATGCGGCGCACCATGTGGGCAGCGGCCGCCCTATTTGCAGGGCGCCTGGGACTGCTCCTGGCCGGTTTGGTTGTCGCTAATAACCCAGTAACGGCCGTTTCCGTTTTACCGCCCCTCGAACAAGCGATGAACACCGCCACCGCCATTCTCATCACCTGGGCACTCATCCCCCATTTCGATAACCAACCTCAATTAAATGATACGATTATCATTATCCTGATGCTCGTGATCGGGGTAATGTATATCTTCTTTGCGCAAACATGGCCTGTACAAGCTTTATCTGGCCTGGACTACGGTGACACCACCCAGGCCACCATGTGGGCTGTCCTGCAGCTACTCACCCTCATCATCGCTGTTGTGCTAACCGGCACCCAACGCTCAATGTGGTTTTCACTGCGCCAAATCATCCTTTTGCTCCTGCTCATCTCTTATATCATCCATCTTTGGGCAAACCCAGACACCATCAGCACCCAAACCAATATTGCCTATTGGATTCGCCTGGGCTATTTGGTCACTTTTCCGCTTTGGGCCACGCTTGTTTATCGCTATGTAGCTGAGCAGATACTCACTGCTTCACCCAGAGCGAGCATTGAAGAGCATGGCGCCAAACTGCCCTTCATACTCAATCTATCCACCCAAGTCATCAGCTCCCTGCAACCAGAAGCAAACCTAAACAACGCCATCATCATGGCAAAACGGCTTTTACCCGCTGATCACATTTCCTTTGCTTTAATCCAGGCAGAGAAACCAGACCACATCCTGATCATAAGCAATCTTCAAACTCAATTCACCAATGAATCAAAGACATGGGAAATCCCACTAGCAGATTGGCCCGCACTCAAACAGGCGCTCACAGAAGACCGTTCCCTTGAACTCACACATGATGGAACAGGAGCCCGCCAACTGCGTCTTTGGTACGAAGGATTAGAGATAGAGCCAAAAGGCCCATTACTCATCGAACCGATGTTTGCCGAGAGAACGGCCGTTGGACTGCTGTTACTTAGTGGCAAAACAACAGAATCCCATTGGTCAGAAGCAGATAAAGCGGCGGCATCAGCCCTCGCCTCCTACTTTGGTCAGGTACTGCACAACAGCCACACCTTCCACCAGGCAGCAGACCAAATCACTGCCATGCCCATATCCAGCCAGGATAATCAACAGATGAGCGGGCGCATTATCTCATTAGAAGATGAACGGGATCAACTCAAGACAGCACTCGACACAGCTCACGCCAGACTAACACAAGCAGAATCTCAAGCCTCCAAAGCAAGCAAACAAGCCCGTGACTTAGCCGCTGCTTTAGAAGAACTCGAACAGATGAACCAAGATGATCGGGTTGACGCGCTAGAAACAGAAATCGAGACGCTTCGAGAATCGCTCATCGAAGCAGAAGAAGCCATGGCCTTAGCGGCAGCCGATGAAAAAGGTCTCAGCACCGAATGGATCATGACCACCATCACCCGGTATTCAAGTCAATTAGAAGCAGCGCAGGCACGTCTGCAAACCTTAGAAGCCAATCTTGCACAACGGGAACGAGGAGTCACCGATGAGCTAGTCATTTCGTTAGCCCAAGAACTACGCACGCCCATGACATCCATCGCAGGGTACACAGAGCTACTGTTAAGCGAGATGTTAGGCTCCTTAGGTGAAAAACAAAGAGATTTCCTAAAACGAGTCAAGGCCAATGTCGAACGCATGGACACCTTCTTGGATCTGATTGTGCAATTGACTATATCAAATGAGACCGCCAATGAAATCAATCTCGAACCAGTCGATGTGCAAACTGTAGTGGAAACGGCCGTTTCCACCGTCATCACCCAAATCCGGGAAAAGAACCTTCTACTGGATATGCAAATTCAACCCAACATGCCCCAGTTATCAGTGAACCGCAAGGCTCTCCAACAAATCATCAGCAACTTACTCAGCAATGCTTGCACAGTGTCCGCTCAAAACACCCAAATAGCCATTCGCGCCACAATAGATGAACTGCCTCAAGTGGAAAACAACGGACAGAGCGAAAAAACCAGCTTCATGCACATGTCCGTCTCCGACAGTGGCGGTGGTATCCACATAGACGATCTAGCCCGGGTCTTTGATCCGCAGTACCGGGCTGACAACCCGCTCATTGACGGGCTGGGCGAAACAGGTGCGGGTCTCGCCGTGGCACGTACCCTCACAGAATCCAACGGCGGGCGTGTCTGGATTGAAAGCAACCAGGGAGAAGGCAGCACCTTGTCCGTGCTATTCCCCTTATCACCAAACCTGTCTCAAGAAAACAGAACTGACTATCACATCAACGGCACATTAGTATGAACGGGCAACCAGCAGATCAAAACTGGCGGAACAATGTCCTCATCACCAGTGGGGTTATCCTCGTCATCATCATGGCGTTGTTAATGTCACAAATTGATCTACTGCAAATAACACTCGAACCCACACCTGAAATCATCGCTGGCCTGCTATCCACAAACAACGACAAACTAGCACCCACAGCAACGGCCGTTTCCCTCTCCACGCCCACCAAAACACCAGCCCCCACCGCCACCTCATCAGGCCTGGGCACGCCAACGGCCGTTCCCCTGCTCATTCGCTGTGGAGACATCCCAGAAGGGTGGACTGTACACGAAGTCACAGCCAACGAAACCCTGCTTTCATTAAGCGCCACCTCCGGCACCACCGTCATGGCAATCGCCAAAGCAAACTGCCTGCAAAACGAATTCATCTTCGCCGGAATGAGGATCTTCCTGCCCATAAACCAGCCCACACCTGTCCCCTGTGGTCCCCCTTCCTGGTGGGTACGGTACGTCGTCCAATCCGGCGACACCCTCTTTTCGCTAGCCATGCGCACCAATACAACCGTGTATGCCATCATGCAAGCCAACTGCCTGGACAGCACCTATCTCACAGCAGGACGCACCATTTACCTGCCACGCCCCCCTTACGCACCACCGCCAGCCACAGCCACACTGCCAGCCACAGTAGCCAGCACGTGGACAGCCACACCAGTGCCACCGCCAACACAGCCACCAG